>JAQXEE010000135.1 GCA_029251005.1 Flavobacteriales bacterium
ATATGCATCCATTCCATGTTCAGCAGAATCTAGACCATCTAATTCCTCTGTTTTTGAAACTCTAATTCCGAGTGTCTTTTTTAGCGTAAATAGAATTATGAAACTAGATATTAAGCAAAAAGCACTTATAACAGCAACTCCTGATACTTGAATAAGAAACTGATCAAATCCTGCTTTTTTTCCAAATATACCAACTGCTAAAGTTCCCCAAACTCCGCATACTAAATGAACAGGAATTGCTCCAACAGGATCATCTAATCTTAATTTATCTAATGCGGCAATTGCAAATACAATAAGAATACCAGCAATAGCTCCAATTATGATTGCAGAACCTGGAGACATTATATCAGCTCCAGCTGTTATTCCAACTAAACCTCCTAATATTCCGTTTAAAAACATGGTTAAATCTAAATTCTTGTACCACATGAAAGAGCAAGACATTGCAGCCATACCTCCAGCAGCTGCAGCTAAGCTAGTTGTCACAAGTGTAAGTGAAGTCAAGCTCGGATCCGCAGATAAAACAGAACCACCATTGAAGCCAAACCAACCTAGCCAGAGAATTAAAACCCCAGCAGTTGCAAATGGAATATTATGTCCAAAAATAACTAATGACTTACCATTTTTTCCAAACTTACCAATTCGAGCTCCTAGTAACCAAACAGCAATTAATGCTGCCCATCCACCAACTGAGTGAACTAATGATGAACCTGCAAAATCATAGAAACCAAGCTTCTCTAAGAAGCCACCACCCCATTTCCATGAGCCTACGATTGGATATATTAAGCCAACATAAATTACCACAAAAACCATAAATGAGCCAAGCTTTACTCTTTCAGCAACAGCTCCAGATACGATTGTTGCAGCAGTTGCCGCAAACATACCTTGAAAAAGGAAATCAGTCCACCATGTATATCCTGCGGTCGCGTATTCTGATGTCATTCCATTTGCAGGAGCGTCTATACCGAACCCTGCAAATTTTAATATTCCCATATCTCCATCTTCGAAACCTGGATACATTAAATTAAACCCACCGATATAGTAAAGTAAAAGTCCTGAACATATTATAAAAATGTTTTTAAATAGTATATTAATGGTGTTCTTTTGCCTAGTAAGACCAATTTCTAATAAAGAAAACCCAAGATGCATGAAGAATACCAATCCGGTACAAATCATCATCCACATATTATTTATTGTTAAAAGATTATCCACGTTGTATTGTTTTAATTTTTGTCTTTAGAGTGCTGAGTTACCTCTCTCATTTGTTCGTATTCTATACGCCTCATTTACCTCCGAAACAAATATTTTACCGTCACCAACTTTGCCAGTACTCGCAGAATCCATAATCGCTTTTATTGTTCTTTCTAAAAATTCATCAGAAACAACAATTGATATTTTACGTCTTTGAATGTCAGTACTACTATATTCGACTCCTCGATATACATGACCTATTTTTTCGTTTCCAACCCCAGTAACATCCCAATAAGTGAAAAAGGTAACTTCTACGGCCAATAATGCTTCTTTTACATCATCAAAGGCTGATTTTCTGATAATTGCTTCGACTTTTTTCATATCAAAATATTTTTTTAAAGATACTCCAGCATTGCCTTTAAAAATATGTTGTTACGCATATTTTAACTTGTTAAAAGGTTTGTTTTTTTAGTAGTTTAAGTACTTGTTTTAAGGAATTGGATTTGCATCTAGACTGATGCAAATTGTGTTGCTAAAACTTTTTTCTGTTAAGTGGGTTACCCTACAAAAAGAAAAAAAACAAGATTACAGATCAGCGAATATTTCAGAAAAATCGACAATCAAAGTTTAGTAAAGTGCAGGGAAACAAATGCATTTTTATTCATGGGTGAAGTTAGCATTTAACAAAATTAAGAATCTGTAGATTAATTAAAAGACGTATTTTAAGAAGAGATCCTGATATTTTCTGCAGAGGTCTAAGGAAAGTAATTCTTATTAAATATTTCTGTAGATAAGTGTCTTTAAAAACTTGCAGTACGCTAAATTGAGGGAATTAGTAGAGAAAATTTCTTCTAAAGTAATTGAAGATGCATCAGTAGATGTCGAATCTTATGATGAGGAAGGTTTGTTTGTGTAATTAGCAGTAATGGTAATAAATTGGTGAGGTGTTTTAAGATATTTTGAAGCAGTTTTATTTTATGAGATACATTATAAACACCGTCGCTGATAAATATTTTGTTGGTTTTTACAAATGAAGGTCTACTGTTAATTATTGAGCCAAAATATCTAGCGCAATTACTTAGAGCCTAGGAATTCGAATGTCTAACTAAATAAATTTAAAATTATGAAGGGGGATTAAATTATAAACTACTTTGCAACTAAGATTTATTAGCGTTGATTAAATCTTATTTTGTTACATCAAAAGATTTTAAACTTTGGGATTATAAATTTTCCACAGCTTTTCTCACGCTTCCGTATTTTAACAACAATTTATTAGCCGCATTATAATCCAACCCAGTTTCTTCCATAACCATTATAGTTCCTCGATCAATCAATTTATCGTTACTCAATTGCATGTCAACCATTTTGTTTCCTTTAACATGTCCTAATTGAATCATAATAGCTGTGGAAATCATATTAAGAATTAGTTTCTGAGCAGTACCTGCTTTCATTCTTGTACTACCTGTTACGAACTCAGGCCCAACTACGGCTGCTATTGGGAATTTTGCTGTTTTCGCGAGTAAGCTATTTTCGTTACAAGTGATACAACCGGTTGTTATTTTTCGTTGATTGCATTCTTCTAAAGCTGAAATTACGTAAGGAGTAGAACCACTTGCTGCAATTCCAATAACAGTATCTTTTCCTGTGATTTTATATTTTTTTAAATCTATCCAACCTTGGGCAGTATCGTCTTCAGCATTTTCAACTGCTTTACGAATAGCGATATCTCCACCAGCAATAATTCCGACTACTTTACCAAAGTCTACTCCAAAAGTTGGAGGGCATTCACTCGCATCAACAACACCCAACCGACCACTTGTTCCAGCACCCATGTAAAATAACCGACCACCTTTTTTCATATTTGGAACAGCAGCGTTTATTAGCGATTCAATGCTTGGTAATATATCTTTAATAGTTTCTGCTACTGATTTATCTTCACGGTTGATATTTTGAAGTAATTCCAATACCTTCATATTTTGGAGATTATCATACTTAGAATTCTGTTCGGTAGACTTTTTCATAACTCTAAAATAAGGAGTGTTTTCATAGTATTTATTTAAGAATAAAATTTAATTCAACACAATCAGTTGAATAATTAAGGACTTTTAAAATTGAATAATTAATTTTAAGAATGCATAATCTTGAACCGCATTATAATTGGCGCCATTTTTACGCTGCTGAAAATGATTCAATATCTCCATTTTATGGGAGAGAATATAGCGAGTTTACATATTCCGACCGAGTTTATAATCATTTGATTCATCCACAATGGGATTATATTGAATCACCTACATTATTTTTAAAAATATTGTATTGTAATTACGATCAAGCTTTTGCAGTTATTGAATTAATAGGAGAGTGGAACGATTGTTTAAACAACGATATAATGCTTTTTAAAAGAGAAGTTATAGATGTGTTAATAGCAGAAGGAATCCAGAAGTTTGTACTTATTGGCGAAAATGTTTTGAATTTTCACTACTCTGACGATTGCTACTATGAAGAATGGTTCGATGAAACTTATGACGGTTGGATCGCCGCTGTTAATTTTCAGGAACACGTTTTAAGTGAGATGTCAACAATAGGAATCGACCAGTATTTACTATGGGGTGGCGATTTAAATGATTTGCCATGGAGAACATTTAAGCCACAAGATTTGATGTTGAAAATTGAATCTATTTTTAATAGAAGACTGGGGATTTAACCCGAAACCATTCAATAACACTCGTTTACTCAATTTTAGCATGAAAATCTAACTAAATTTTCATACTTTTACGGTTGCTCAAAAAAGAAATAATTATATGAGACTTAATCAATTAGCAAAAAAAGTTGGACGTCCTTACACTCGTGTTGAAAAATACATAAAAAAAGATCTCGAAGTTGAGGGGATTGAAGGACCGAATTCTAAAGTCGCGGATGACATTGTCGAAAAAGTTATTTCCAAATTTGGACTTGCTCCAAAAGTTGTTGCAGAAAAGGAAAAACCAAAAATGGAAACTGTTGAGGCTAAACCGGCTGAAATTTCACCTGAAGAAAGAGGAATAGAGGAGGTTCGTATTTCAGGTTTGGATGCAACCCCAGCAGAATTGATTGTTCCAAATTTTGAAGGTTTAGGAGAAACAAAAATAGAGGAGGATGATTTGATGGAGGAAAAAGATCTAGTTGTAGATTCGAATACTGAAACAGTAGTTGAGCAGACTGAAGAGATCGTTGAGGTAGCCGAATCGAAAATTGTTGAAACAATAGAGACTAACGAAACAACATTACATGTTGATCAAGAAGGTGTGATTGTTGCACCTAAGGTTGAGTTAGAAGGATTTAAAGTTCGTGGTAAAATTGATTTGCCAGGAGAAGAAACTGAGAAAGAAGTTGAATCTGAAGAGCCTGAAGTAGTGATTGAACTAACTAAGGAAGAACAAGCTGAGAAAGACGCAAAAGCAAAAGTTGAGAAAGTGGCTAAAGAAGCGGCTAAGGCCAAAGCAGAAGCTGAAAGAGAAAAAAGAGTTAAAGCTGAATCTTTAAGAGCTGAAAAGTATAAAGCTGAAAAAGAAGCGAAGGCTCAATTTGAATTGAGAAAGAGGATTGAGGAGGAGAAAAAGTTGAAGAAGGAAGAGGGTAAAAAGCATTATTTAAATAAAGTACAAGACACCCCTATTCCAAAAACGAAAAAGAAAAAGATGAAAGCTCTTGAGTTAAACGAGGACGATGCTTTTGAGATAAAAGAAAAATATCAAATAAAAGAAAATATGACGACTTGGGAAAAAATCGTTAGATGGTTTAATACATAATATTAAATTAAATAATATTAAAAAGGGTGGATCTAGTATCTGCCTTTTTTTTGTGCTAATTTTAAGGCAAATACAAACATAATTGGTAATGAGGGGTGTATTGATATTTTTTGGGGTGATAATTTCTATTGTTTCCAACGCACAATTCTTCACAATAAATAATAACCAAGACCGATGTGAAATCCATGAAATACTTAGTCAGTATATTCAAAAGGAATCCATTTCAGGAAATGAAAAAGAGGCAGGAACTTGGTTAAAAGAATTGTGTGAACAAAATGGACTATTTGTAAAGCAGATGGGAAACGAAAACGGTAATTATAATTTTTCAGCATCCATTCGTCCGCTCTCAAGTAATTTACCTAATATTATTTTTTTAAACCATATTGATGTTGTTCCAGTTGGCGATTCATCACTTTGGAAATACCCACCTTTTTCAGGGGAAATAGTTGATGGAGAAATTTGGGGAAGAGGTGCTTTTGATAATAAAGGAGCGGCCATTGTTCAACTAGCTTCTGTAATTCAAGCTGCAAGATCTTTTGAAAAATCAAACATTCCTTACAATGTTACCTTTTTAGCCGTTTCTTGTGAAGAATCTCAATGTGATGGAGGAATTAAATATGTTGTTGATAATTATCTTGACTTATTAAACTCCGCTGTTGTAATAGGGGAAGGCCCTCCGGGATTAAAAGGAATTATAGAGGCTGATACAAGTTTAAGTTTGTTTGGGATTTCTATCGCACATAAAAGAGCACTTTGGTTAGAGTTAGAATTGTTAATAGGCACCTCTGGTCACGGTTCAACTACCCCGCTATCATATTCTAATAAAGACATGATTATTGCCCTGAATAATATTATTACAGAAGGACAGCCTACTGTGTTTACTAATGTGAATACGCAAATATTAAAAGATTTAGGGAAACTGGAAAGTGGAGTTAAGTCTGCAGCTTTAAAACATCCGCATATCTACAAAAGCATTTTGATTCCCAAGTTGAGAGAGCGACCTGAAGTGTATTCATTATTGTCTAATACAATAACATTAACTAGTATTTCGAGTAGTTCAAACATTGTTAATCTGATACCTGGGAAAACAACTGCTTTATTGGATTGTAGATTATTACCAGATACGGATAGAAATGTATTTTTAGCCGATTTGAAAAAAAGGCTAAAAAATGATTTGATTTCTGTAAAGGTTTTAAATGAAATGCCTCCAATGTCTCCTTCAAGTGACACGACTAAATTTTATAGGAGTTTAAATAGGGCTATTCTAGAGAATTATCCAAAGGCTGAGGTAATTCCTATGATGATGCCTAATTTTAATGATATTGGAATTTTCAGATCTAAAGGCGTCATGTGTTATTCTTCATTTCCAATTCAGTTGGATTTAGACCATATGAAACACATTCATAATTATAATGAATCTATTCCTATTGAACCTTTATTGAAAGGAAAGCAGACTTATGACGCTTTTATTAGGGATTTGTTGAATTGAATTATCTAAAAAAATTACTTCTTGTTTCTTTGTTGGCATCCTATAGATTTTGTGTTTGTGACGTTTGACCAACCGGTTTTTATCATTGTTTAAGATCAAATAAATTTGGTTAACTCAACACTTGGTTTTTTAAATTACTTCAGCCACAACAAAGGTACTTCCTCCAATAAATATTAAGTCATTTTCATTAGCGTTATCAATTGCAGCCTTTTTTGCTTCTTGAACTGAAGAATAGGCTAGGCCAATACAATCATTTTTTAAACCGGCTTCCATTAACTTTTTAACATTTAACGCTCTTACGATGTTTGGCGAACACCAGTAAAAAAAACCAACTTTTGGTAGTAAGTTTAAAATAGCTTCGATGTCTTTATCATCTACCATTCCCCAAACAATATGTAGTCTTTCAAATTGCAAATCTTCTATTTGGTTAGCTATTATTCTAACACCATCTATGTTGTGGGCAGTATCACAAATTATTTTAGGCGATTGTTGTAATGTTTGCCATCTACCTTTTAAATCGGTATTCTTTACAGTGCTTACAAAACCCGAAGCTATATTGTTTTCAGAAATATTCCAGCCTTGTTTTATAAGTTCCTTAATTGTAGCATAAACAGTTTTAGAATTTTCCTCTTGATAATAGCCCGAAAGGTCTAGCTTATAATTACATTCAGTGTCTTCAGCCCAAATAATCTCGGCTTTATTCTGAAGCGCTATAAAATCAAAAACAGTAACTGTTTCCCCTTGCTTTCTTCCAATAACTACAGGAGTGTTTAGTTTAATAATTCCTGCTTTTTCTCCTGCTATATCGGGTAAATTATCACCAAGGAATTGCACATGGTCTAATCCTATATTTGTGATAACACTTACCTCTGGATTAATAATGTTTGAACAGTCCAATCTTCCACCAAGTCCAGTTTCGATAATAGCGATGTCTACTTTTTGTTCTGCAAAGTATTTGAAAGCCATTATTGTAGTATATTCAAAAAATGATGGTTCAATTGATTGTCCTACCGATTTGAATTCTTTTACAAAATCGATAACATATTGTTGATCTATTTCAGCACCATTAATTTTAATACGTTCCCTAAAATCTTTTAAATGAGGTGAAGTAAATAGTCCAACTTTATATCCTGATTCTTGTAAAATGGAAGCAAGCATGTGAGAGCAAGAACCTTTTCCGTTTGTACCCGCTATATGTATGGATTTAAACTTTTGATGAGGTTTGTCTGCTAGTTTACTTAATTGCAGTACTCTTTTTAAACCTGGCTTAAAGGCTGATCCTCCGTGTTTTTGATATGCCGGGAATCGCGTAAATAGGAAATCTATGGTTTCTTCGTAGTTCAAAGTTTACTTTTTTAAGTTAAAACGCTTACATTCTTTATTGGGTTCAACCTCCTCTGTAAAAGGGACAAATTTTGTGTCAGATAACTTTAAAAAACATGCTCCGCAAGATATTTTAAAACATGTGGCTTAAATAGATCATGTCCAGCCTTAATCGCATGTAAATTAGAGTTTTTACTAACTAATTTATGAAAATCCTTCACAATTTTAGGAGAGACCACTGGATCTTTATGGCCGATAACCAATTCAAGTTGTATATTGTTTTTAATTATGATTTTTTTTAAATCATTTTGTTTAACAGTAATGTTCTTATATAATTGCCAAACACGATAAACACGTAAGCGCATGCCTTTGGTTTTGAAGTTAATATCTAAAAACTTATTCATTGTAGAAGGGAATAAGTTGAGCTTTTGTCCCGTGTTACTAATTCCATATACAAGACCAGGGTTTGAAATAGTTAATCCATAAATACCTTTTCCTGTTCGAGTACTGGTGACCAGCCAATTCCAAAAGTTTATTTTTAAACCATCAGGAGCCAGTAAGAATGTTTTACTAATACAATCAGGGAATTGTTCAGTCATAAATAAGGCCAATCTTCCGCCCATCGAATAGCCTAAAACCTGAAAATGTTCAACTTTAATGTGTTTTAAAAACGCTTTAAATATTTCTTTTAGTTGAGGTTTAGTAAAGCTTTTCCAAATTTTACTATTGAA
Source organism: Flavobacteriales bacterium (assembly GCA_029251005.1). Taxonomy (GTDB): domain Bacteria; phylum Bacteroidota; class Bacteroidia; order Flavobacteriales_C. The sequence continues at coordinate 8,517 of JAQXEE010000135.1, forward strand.
AGTAGTTTTACCATGATAAAAAAGATCGATGGCATATAGCGTGTACTTATCTCGTGTGAATTTTTCAAACATCAAATAATCTTCAGAGCTTTTCGTGAAGCCATGAAAAGCAATAATGACCTGAGATCCTGATCCTATTTTTCTGAAAAACAGGTTAATATCTTTATGTTGAAAAAAACTATTCAATTGTTAATTATTTATTGCACAAATTTCGTTCAAAAAATTGTAATTTTGCGCCTAATTTGACCAATGGTTCTAAATTAACTGTTATTAAAAACAAAAGATGCCAAAAGATACTTCAATTAAGTCCGTTCTTATTTTAGGTTCAGGACCAATCGTAATCGGACAAGCTTGTGAATTTGATTATGCTGGATCTCAATCCGCTAGATCACTCCGTGAAGAGGGGGTAGAGGTGACATTGATCAACTCTAATCCTGCAACAATAATGACGGATCCAGTAATGGCCGATCATATTTACCTAAAGCCTCTAACTGCTGCTTCAGTAAGAGAAATTCTCGAAGAAAGAAACATAGATGCTGTTTTACCTACTATGGGCGGGCAAACGGCGCTTAATTTATGTATAGAATGTGATAGAGATGGACTATGGGACGAGTTTAATGTAAAAACTATTGGTGTTGATTTAGAAGCTGTAGAGATTACAGAAAATCGTGATAAGTTCCGTGAGTTAATGGATAAAATAGGTATTGGACAGGCTCCCTCTAGATCTGTTAAATCTTATTTAGAAGGAAAAGAATTTGCACAGGAAATAGGCTTTCCGTTAGTAATTCGTCCATCTTACACATTAGGTGGTACAGGAGCTGCGTTTGTTCACAATAAAGAAGAATTTGACTCTTTACTTAATAGAGGATTACATGCCTCACCAATACATGAAGTATTAATTGATAAAGCTGTTCTAGGTTGGAAAGAATACGAATTAGAGTTGTTACGTGATAAAAATGATAACGTTGTTATTATTTGTTCGATAGAAAACATGGATCCTATGGGAATCCATACTGGAGATTCTATTACAGTTGCTCCAGCAATGACTTTATCGGATACTTGTTACCAAAGAATGCGAGATCAAGCTATCTTGATGATGCGCTCAATTGGAAACTTTGCTGGTGGATGTAATGTTCAGTTTGCTGTTTCCAATGATGAAAAAGAAGATATTATTGCAATTGAGATTAACCCAAGAGTATCTCGTTCATCTGCACTTGCATCTAAGGCAACTGGTTACCCAATTGCTAAAATTGCCACTAAATTGGCAATGGGATATACATTAGATGAGTTATTTAATCAAATTACTCAATCTACATCGGCTTATTTCGAGCCTTCATTAGATTACGTAATTGTTAAAATTCCACGTTGGAACTTTAATAAATTTAAAGGGTCTGATAAAACATTAGGGCTTCAAATGAAGTCTGTAGGAGAGGTCATGGGAATTGGGCGTACTTTTCAAGAAGCATTGCAAAAAGCTTGTCAATCTTTAGAAATAGGCCGAAATGGATTAGGTGCTGATGGAAAAGAGTTAAGGGATCAAGATGCTATTGTACACAGCTTAGGAAATGCATCATGGGATAGATTATTCCATTTATACGATGCATTGAAATTAGGATTACCATTGAGTCAGGTTTATGAGATTACTAAAATCGACCCTTGGTTCTTAAAGCAAATTGAGGAAATGATTGCTCTTGAAAGAGAGATTTCAAAATATCAAATACAAACTTTACCAAAAGACTTATTGCTAGAGGCTAAACAAAAAGGGTATGGAGACCGTCAGGTTGCTCATTTAGTTGGTTGTTGGGAAAGTCAAGTTTATGAAGTTAGAAAAGAATCAAATATAAATAGAGTTTATAAATTAGTTGATACTTGTGCAGCTGAGTTCCTAGCCGAAACTCCATATTACTATTCAACATTTGAAGAAGAGAACGAGAGTCCTTCGCAGTCTGAAAAGAAAAAGATTATCGTTTTAGGAGCTGGCCCAAACCGTATCGGACAAGGAATCGAGTTTGATTATTGTTGTGTACATGGTGTATTGGCGGGTAAAGAATGTGGTTATGAAACAATCATGATTAATTGTAATCCTGAAACTGTTTCAACTGATTTTGATACAGCTGATAAATTATATTTTGAGCCTGTATTCTGGGAACATATTTATGATATAATACAGCATGAAAAACCTGAAGGAGTAATCGTTCAGTTAGGAGGGCAAACTGCCTTAAAGCTTGCTGAGAAATTAGAGAAATATGGAATCCCAATTTTAGGAACTTCCTACAAGGCATTGGATTTAGCAGAAGACAGAGGAAGTTTCTCTTCTTTACTAAAAGAAAACAACGTTCCTTATCCTCCATTTGGAGTAGTCGAAAATGCTGATGAAGCAATAGAGTTATCGAAAAAATTAAACTTCCCATTACTTGTTCGTCCTTCTTATGTTTTAGGAGGTCAAGGAATGAAAATCGTAATCAACGAAGAAGAATTACAACATCATGTTGTTGAGTTGATGAAAGATTTACCAGGAAATAAGATTCTTCTAGATCACTACCTAGATGGCGCTATTGAAGCAGAATCTGATGCTATTTGTGATGGGAAAGATGTTCATGTTTTAGGAATTATGCAGCATATCGAACCAGCAGGAATTCACTCAGGCGATTCGTATGGTGTTCTTCCTCCTTATAATTTAGGTGATTTAATCATTACTCAGATTGAGGAGATTACTAAGAAAATTGCAATAGCCTTAGAAACTAAAGGTTTAATAAATATTCAGTTTGCTATTAAGGATGATAAAGTTTTCGTTATCGAAGCGAATCCTCGTGCATCTCGTACAGTTCCATTTATTGCCAAAGCATACCGTGAGCCTTATGTTAACTATGCTACAAAGATTATGTTAGGAGTTAACAAAGTAAAAGATTTTAACTTCCAACCCCACAAGCAAGGTTATGCTATCAAGGAGCCGGTGTTTTCATTTGATAAATTTCCGAATGTAAATAAAGAGTTAGGGCCTGAAATGAAATCAACTGGTGAAGCAATTTACTTCATTGATGATTTAAAAGACCCTTATTTCAAAAAGATTTATAGTGAAAGAAATCTTTATTTAAGTCGTTGATAAAACACTTTATAACAGTGTTTGGAGTTATATCTAATAGCTGTTTCGATTAAAATTACATTTATGGTTACCGAGTTATATGGTTACGGATTTTTAAGAACGATAATTGGAATCGCGGTAATATATTACCTGGGTAAATTTCTTTTCAAGTGGTGGTTAAAACGAAAGATAAATGCTGCTGTTCGTCAGCAGCAAAACACAGTTTCGGAAAATGATATTCCATTTCAAAAACAAGAAAAAGGAAGGGTCCATATTAAGAACGAAAAATCCAAAACATCGCACAATTCTTCAGGTGGAGACTACATAGATTATGAAGATGTAGATTAATTGTAAAGTATGATTATTAAAAAGCTTGAAGACTTGTTTCTCAAGCTTTTTTTTTGAAAAACTGAACGAGATCAAATCTAAATTATTGGATTGAAAAGTTTATTTTTAATGAAAATTAACAGAGATTTCTATGGATTCTTGGAAAACTAAATTAATACCTCATTTAATTGCACTAGCTGCTTTTTTCGCGGTGACATTAATTTTTTGCGGGCCTGCTTTTTCAGGGAAAAGTATAAAGGCACATGATACTAGCATGCATAAAGGGTTGGTGAAAGAAATTGCTGATCATCGAGAAGCGTTTCAAGAAGAGCCATTGTGGACAAATTCTGTTTTTGGAGGCATGCCTGCATTTCAGATATCTGTTCTATATCCTAAAAACTTAATTAAAAGCTTGGATCGTTTGCCTTCGAACATTGGATTGCCTGCTTCGGCAGCTCAAATATTAAAATTTCTGATAGGATTTTATATATTATTAATGGCTTTAAAAGTTCCTTTTAAGTTCGCTATTGGAGGAGCAATCGCTTTTGCATTATCATCTTATTTTTTAATAATTTTAGAAGCAGGGCATAATACAAAGGCAACTGCTATTGCTTATGTAGCTCCAAGTTTAGCTGGAATATTATTAACCTATCGAGGCAAGTATTTATTTGGAGGAGCTTTAACTGCTCTGTTTTTCGCTTTAAATCTTGTTGCTAACCATGTTCAGATTACATATTACATGGGAATGTCTTTGTTGATTTTTGGTGTCATTGAGGTTGGAAGAGCTATTCTTCAAAAAAACATTGCTTCTGTTGTTAAACCTACTTTCATTACACTTTCAGCGTTGTTGTTAGCGTTGTTAGTGAATAACACAAACTTAAGATTAACAGCTGATTATGTTAAGGATACACAAAGAGGAAAGTCCGAATTAGCTATTAAAGCACGGCAGAAAAAAGAAAAAGCTGAATCAGCTGAAAGAAAAAGAAAAGAAGCAATTGAAGAAGCGAAGAAGCAAGCTGAGGACAACGACAATTTTGAGTTTAATGAAGCAAATTATTTAGCTCCAGATAAATCTTACGCTTCCAGATGGAGTTATGGGAAGTGGGAAACCTTTACACTTGTAGCTGCGAATTTTAATGGTGGGGGAGCTTCTGATGATTACAATTATCTAAAAGATAAGTCTGAGATAATAAAAGAATTAAAATTCACTTTAAAAAGACAGGGTGCTTCTAAAAGAGAAGTAAAGAAAACTTCTAATGATCAATTTAAGCAAGTGAAGGGTGCTTTTTATTGGGGTGATCAGCCTGGAGTAAATGGCCCCGTTTATATTGGTGCTGGATTGTTTTTATTATTCTTACTTGGATTGTTTGCAGGGAAATCACATTTGAAATGGTGGTTATTAGGAACTGCAATATTAGGTGTGTTAATAGCTTGGGGTAAAAACTTTTTACCGTTTTTCAATTTTATGTTTGATTACTTTCCAATGTACAATAAGTTTAGAGCCATAACTATGGCGCTTTATCTTACGGAATTAGCTGTGCCGTTATTAGGGTTCATTTTTGTGAAAGAATTGGTTAGAGGTGAATTAGATAAAGAGAAAACCTTAACGAAGTTAAAATATGTGGGTGGATCTTTTGTTGGATTATTAATTGTGTTTTATGTTTTTGGAACGTCACTATTCAGTTTTGTTGGAACAATGGATACTCGATTACCTGAGTTTTTACAAGAAGCCTTAAGAGATGATCGAATAGCACTTTATAAAAGAGATTTACTACAAGCTATCTGTGTTTCGATATTAACTGTAGCAGTAATCTTTGCTGTAATTAAAGAAAAGGCAAAATTGAATGTATTGGCTATTATTTTAGCCGTAGTTTCTTTTGTTGATTTATGGAGTGTTGATTCAAGGTATTTTAATGAGTCCATTTATGCTAGCGCTAAAAAGGTTAAAAAACCTTTCGTTAAAAGTAAAGCTACGAGTTACTTAGAACAAAATGATAAATCTAATTTTAGAGTTTACAATGCAAGTTTAGGTTTTTCAGGAACTATAAATGATGCATCAACAGCTTATTTTCATCAAGATATTGGGGGCTACGCATCTGTTAAGTTGATGATTTATCAAGATTTATTAGATTTCAATTTAGGGCAAGAAATGCAAGAAGTTGCTCAAGTAAATCAACAATTAGCAAAATCAAGATTTCAAAATACAGCTGGATTTGATGGCTTCTTAGCAAATAAGAACATCATGAATATGTTAAACACAAAGTATATAATAATGCATTCTCAGTTACCTCCGTACAAGAATGAAAATGCATATGGAAATGCTTGGTGTGTAAAAAACAAAGTTTACAAGAATTCACCAGATAGTGTGATGTTTGGATTAAGTACTACTGATTTAAGTACAACTGCTATATTGTTTTCTGATTCAACAAAATTCGAACGAAAGAAAAGTATGTATGCTGGATTGGGATTTGTGAGTTTGAAAGATTTTAAATCAAATCACCTGACTTATCAGTTCAGCTCAACTGCTAATGAATTTGTAGTATTTTCAGAAGTTTTTTATAAAGGTTGGAATGCTTATATCGACGGAAAACTAGTTAATCATGAGAGAGTTAATTATGTTTTACGAGGATTAGAAGTTTCAGCGGGAGAGCATAAAATAGAATTTAAATTCGAACCTGAAGTTTATACTCAAGGAGAAAACATTTCTTTAGCATCATCTAGCTTATTATTGATTCTTTTTGGATTTGCTTTATATAAGGAGTTCAAAAAAGAGAAATCTATAGAATTAGAAGAGAAGGTTTAAGTTCAATGGAAAAGGTTTTAGTTATTACTTACTATTGGCCTCCTTCCGGAGGAGCGGGAGTTCAACGGTGGTTGAAGTTTTGTAAATACCTTCCTGAGTTTGGTATTGAACCATTAGTATTAACTGTAAGGGAGGAAGATGCAGCTTATCCTGTAATCGATGATACTTTCATAAAAGATATTTCAACTGATTTAAAAGTTTATAAAACTCCTGCAAAAAACTTTTATAAATTATATGGTACTTTTAAGAAAGGAAACAAAGTGCCTCAGGGTGGGGTTCCTTCAGGAAAAAAGTCGTTAAAATCAAAAATTTCACTTGCATTAAGAAATCACTTATTTGTTCCCGATCCTCGAATTGGGTGGAATAAAGAAGCGTTAAAAAAGGCCAGGGAAATAATTGAGCAGGAAGATATAACATCCATTGTTACAACAAGCCCACCTCATTCTTCGCAGTTGATTGGATTGGTTTTGAAAAAGGAGTTTCCAAAATTAAAATGGACTGCAGACCTAAGAGATCCATGGACTGATATTTACTATTATAAAGATTTAAAACATTCCAATTGGTCTGATCAAGCGAATATAAAGAAAGAACGAGCTGTTTTAGAAAACGCTGATGACTTGGTAGTTGTTAGTCCAAATATGAAGAAGCTTTTTACTTCAAAGGGAATTAATGCAGAAAAAATTAATATTGTTCCAAACGGTTATGACCAAGCTGATTTTAACGAATTAGTTAAGGTTCAGAATGAAGTATTTACGATTTCATATATCGGAACGGCAAATGATGATTATGATATTTCGGCTTTCTTAGAATCCTTAAATGAGTTAAAATCAGAAGGATTTGAATTTCATTTTAATGTGATTGGTGTTTTCTCCGAAGAAGTTAAAGAGCGGATATCCAATATAGGGCTAGATTCTGTTGTTAATTATAAAGGATATCTTCCACATGATGAAGCAATTCAGTATTCTCAGAATGCTGATTTATTATTGTTAGTCATACCTAAAGTTGAAAATAACAAGCTGATTTATTCAGGTAAATTGTTTGAATATATTGCAACTGAAAATCCTATTCTTTGCATTGGTCCTGTAGATGGTGACGCAGCAGAATTAGTAGGTGAAAATGGATTTGGAGCAAGCATTGATTATTTAGATAAAGATGGCGTTAAATCGTTCATCGAAAAAGTATACAGAGGATTGTTTAGTGTAGCGGATTCTAATATTAAGTTGAACTATTCTAGGCGGGATTTAAGTGAGTCTATTGCTAAAGTTTTGAAAATAAGAGGAGTGTGACAAATAGAATTAGTGCAGGATTTGATAAAAAGAGGACCTTCAACTTTACGTAAAACTTTAAAAATTATAGTTAATTAACTAAAAGATCTGCGCTCTAAAACAATTTAAGCTTTGTTTAGATATTGAGTGTATAAATTTTAATGGGGTATTGTTAAATTCTGTTTTTCCTCAATAAATTTTTTAAGTTCATTTTTTGAATCATCAAAATCAAAGATTGAATTTATCGACTTGAAATTTTCGGGGTCGGTTACGTTACCGTAAGCTTTTTTCGCTAAATATAACTTGTCTACTTCAAAGCTTAATACTTTAAGTAATTTCGATATTTGATTGGTTGTAAGGCATTTTGAAGAGAGTAGTACTTCAATATCAGCTTTTTTGGCTTCGTCGAAATCGTGTTTTTTTATTTTGTTATATGCTGTTGAGTAATCTGTCTTACTTATTGGATTTAGGCATCCTGTTTGTGCAAATAATTGACAAATAGAGACTGTTAAGATTGTAAATAAAAACTTTTTCATCACTTCTTTTTTATATTCATCAACGTTTAAGCTAATCTATTTTTTAGGGAATTGTTTCTTAAAAACTAATGGTCCAGAATTCCCCGTATTGTCGCTGTAAGTACCTCTTAAAGTTTTTTTATCCTCAGACAACATTAAAACGTGCTTGCCAGAAGTTGTTTCCCAGCCGGGAATTTTTGTTGTTACTTGTACGTTATAATGTAATCTATTCCCCAAAACAATTCCCTCACCATGTTCAACAAATGGATTACCGTTAAACTCAGCATAATGTGTCATAAAAACAGAGTCATTTTGAACAGAGAAAATAGCAAAACAATTTCCAAATGAGGAGCTGCTTGAGTCAGCCCAAACACCATTAAAATCTTGACTATAGGATAATGTTGTTAAGAACGTGAAAAATGAAACAATTGTTATTTTCATACCTCTAAAATAATTAGATTAATTGATTGTCAATTAAATATTTAACTTTTAAAATTCCCATGACACTTATCGAGTCAGTGATTTCACCTTTTAAAACCATTTGAAAAACCTCTTGAAAAGGAACTTTTTTTACAATTAATTCTTCTTCAGGATCAGGGTGGTTCTCGAACTCTGTTAGTTCTTGGGCTAAAAATAATTCGCCATATTCATCGGAAACGGAGTTGGATAAATGGAAGGTTTGAATCATTCTCCATTTATTTGCTTTCAATCCTACTTCTTCCGAAAGTTCTCGTTTAGCTGTATTAATTGTTGCTTCTCCAATTGGTCCTCCTCCTTCAGGAATTTCCCAACTGTATGCATTTAAGGGGAAGCGGTATTGACCTACAATCCATGTGTTGAGGTGTTTGTCAAGCGGTATTATTCCAATTGCTCTATTTTTGAATGCCACAGTACCATAAACTCCTTCGTCCTTACTAGGGGTTAAGACAGTATGATGTTCCACTTTTATCCAAGGGTTTTCATAAACTTGTCGCGTAGAGGTTTTTGTCCAAGGATTTTTTACGGAGTCATTCATACAAGATGTTTTTATTAACTTTAGTAAAGTTAATATTAGTACTCAGGAATTAAAATTATAATCGATGGAATTACAAATTGGTGATAGTGTGAGTTTTTTGAATGAAAAACTAGATGGAGTAGTTTCAAAAGTAATCGATAAAAAGTCAGTAGAGGTTACAACTACAGACGGTTTTTCAATTCCTGTATTAATTTATGAATTGGTGAAAACAGGTTCTGGAAACAATAGTTCATCAAAGTCTAATAATGTAACAACTCGAACGATTGATTCAAACGAGGTTACAATAGGATCGACCCATATTCCACAAAGAAGTTCGTTGGAGAAAAAAGAATATTTATGTTTTTCTAAAAATGATTCTAAATTAACGGATTTGTTTATACTAAATAACACTGGGTATTCTCAATTTTTTGCAGTCCGAATTAATAAAGGCGGAGAATGGGTTTTAATCTACTCAGGGAAAGTGAATAAGCAGAGTTATGTTTTTGTGAGTTCATACAATGACGGTGAACTCGATGGTTTTGGTAAGGTAAAAGTTGACACATTAAATATTGATTTTTCAGTAAAAGAACATCAGTTACCAAAATCAGCAGAGATAAAAATAAAGCTAGTTAAGTTTTACAAGGATTCTTCATATTCAAGTGTTCCAATTATTGAGAAGAATGCTGTGCTAATAGATGCTTCAGGTGAAAGTGTTGAAGCTTTAGCGAATAACGAAGAGTTATTAAAAGAGGTTGAAAAAATAACACCAGAAGTAATCTCAAATCAACAAAAGTTAAAAGGATTAAAAATCATAGGTAAAGTAGATTTGAACCAAGGAAAAAGAGAACGTAATAGAGATGAAATTGACTTACATATTGAAAAATTAAACATCAATACAAAAGGGAAGTCTAACGGTGAAATTGTTCAAATTCAACTTAATGAAGCGAAAGATTTCTTAGATAAATCGATGTTAGCAGGTAAAAAAGAAATTGTATTGATTCATGGTGTTGGAAATGGAAGATTAAAAACAGAAATCATCAAAATGTTAGGTGGGTATTACGGAATTAAATCCGAAAAGGCTGATGCACGTAAATTTGGTGATGGCGCAACTTTAGTTCATTTAAAAGGATAAAATGAAAAAGTTTTTGAAGTTTTTGAGTGCTATTGGGCTAGTCTTATCAATGGCCGTTGTTTATATTTATTTCGAGGTTTTTGAAAAAGATATTGAAACAGGAGATGAAAAATCTGTTTTGTTTTTTATTAAATCATCTGATGGTGTTGAAGATGTAGTTTCAAATTTAGACTCTTTGGGAATTGCTTCTAAAAGTGAATTTGGATGGTTAGCCGAATTAAGACATTTATCAGGAAATAATATATACCCAGGAAGGTACACATTGAAATCAACGATGACTTACAGTGATTTGGTGATTTATTTACGATCAGGTCAAATAGATGAAATAACGATTACCTTCAATAATGTTAGAACTTTAGAACTTTAGATCAGTTAGCGAAAAAAGTTTCAAGTCAAATAGAAGCTTCAGAAGCATCTATTCTAAACGAATTAAAAGAATCGGAAAAGTATGGCTATGATAAATCAACTTTCTTAGCGGTATTTATTCCGAATACTTACAAAATGTACTGGAATACTTCTGGAGAGCAATTTGTAAAAAGGATGGTAGCTGAACACAAACGTTTTTGGAATGAATCACGTTTGGCAAAGGCTAAGAAAATGAATTTAACACCAGTTGAAGTAAGTACTTTAGCTTCTATTGTTCAGAGTGAACAAAACCTTCATAAAGATGAGTGGCCTATTATTGCTGGCCTTTATTTTAATAGATTACAGAAAGGAATAAAACTACAGTCTGACCCTACAGTTGTTTACGCTTGGGGTGATTTCACATTAAAAAGAATTTATTACAAACATCTGAAAATAGATTCAAAATACAACACCTATAAGTATATAGGCCTGCCTCCAGGACCTATTCGAGTTCCAGCAAGTGGTGTATTAGATGCTGTTTTAGGATATCAAAAGCACAAGTATATATTTATGTGTGCTAATCCCGAGTTTTCAGGTAAACATGCCTTTGCGAGAACAAATGCAGAGCATGAAAAAAACGCGCGAAAATATCGAGCGTTTTTAAAGAGAAATAATATTCATTAATCAACAATTTATAGACACTATTTAAGTTATTATTGAATAATTACTATCTTTCATTCTATGCGAATTTTAAGCGTACTAATAGGTTTAATGATCAGCTTCTCAAGTTATGCTCAAATTGGAGGTAAGTCCACTTATCAATTTCTAAATCTCATTTCATCCGCTAAAGTAGCTTCGATGGGAGGATACGCTATTGCTATTCCTGACGCAGATTTAGAAATGGCGTACTTTAATCCAGCATTAATAGATTCATCAATGCATCAAGAGTTGAGTTTAAATTACGTTAATTATTTCTCGGATATAAATTACGGATTTGCAGGTTACGGTCATACCCATAAGAAATACGGAACTTTCGTTGCTTCTGCTAAATACATACATTACGGTAATTTTATTCTAGCTGACGAAGCTAGTGTAATTACTGGAGAGTTTACAGTAAGTGAAACAGCATTAAACTTAGGTTGGGCCAATAAGTACAAATATGGTTTAAAGTACGGAGTAAACGTAAAGTTGGTTTATTCCAGCTTTTACGATTATCAATCCTTTGGTGGACTAATTGATTTTGGCGGTACATGGAGTCAACCAAAGTCCGGGTTATTTGCAGCCTTAGTTGTGAAAAATATTGGTAGTCAATTTACAACTTATACACCTGGAAATTTTGAACCAATGCCATTTGAGATTCAGTTTGGAGTTTCTAAGAAACTTAAACACGCACCTTTTCGATTTAGCGGGAACCTCCACAATTTAGAAGTTTTGGATTATTATTACGATAGTCCAAATGAATTAGAAACATCAAGTTTATTTGGAGCTGAAGTTCCTCAGGAGGAGGGCTCACATTTAGCGGAAAGTATCTTTAGACACTTTTCAGTAGCTGCCGAATTATTATTAACTGAAAACCTTAATGTAAGAATTGGGTATAATCATCAAAGACGAAGCGAAATGAAATTGCGAGAAGGTTCAAAATCAGGAGCTGTGGGTTTTAATTTTGGTATTGGAATTAAACTCAAAAAATATAACATAGATTACGGTAGAAGTGTTTATTCTTTAGCAGGAACGACTAACCATTTGTCTATTTCCACTAACTTTTCAGAGTTTGTTTCTAAAGAGAAAAAAGTGGAAGTGGCAGAGCCAATTAAACAATGAAAAAAATTACAATTGCAATAGATGGATTCTCATCATGTGGGAAAAGTACTTTAGCTAAACAGTTAGCTAGACGTCTATCCTATTCTTATGTCGACACTGGAGCTATGTTTAGAGCTGTTGCTTTGTATTGTTTGCGCAATGGTTTAATTAAAGAAGATGGTACTAAGGTTTATAAAATTAAAGAGTTTTTAGATGAGATAACTGTTGGCTTTGTTTTTAATCCAAAAGTAGGATATGCTGAGGTTACTTTAAATGGTGAAAACGTCGAATCTGAAATTAGAAATTTAACAATAAGTAAAATCGTCACAAAGATTTCGGGAATAAAAGAGGTTAGAGAAAAGTTGTTGGTGTTACAACAAGCTCTAGGGAAAGATAAAGCTGCTGTATTGGACGGTCGTGATATTGGAACAGTGGTATTTCCTGATGCAGAATTGAAGATTTTTATGACTGCTGATACTATAGTTAGAGCTAAAAGAAGGTTGTCAGAATTGAAGAGTAAAGGTCATAAAGTGACTCTAGAGGAAGTAGAGGAGAATTTAAAACTTCGTGATTACAGTGACACTAATCGAGAGGAAAGCCCTCTAGTTCAAGCAAAAGATGCTATAGTTATTGATAACTCAAATTTGTCTAGAGAAGATCAATTATTTATGATTGATGCATTAGTTCAACAACGTATTTTAAAAGAAGATAATTAATATGAAGCATTTATTGAATTTAAGTTTAGCCTTATCTGTTGTTTTAATTGCTGCTTGTACTAAAGATGAAGTTACAGAGGATCAGCCTAATAAAGACTGCTTAACAGCATATACTTATGATGCCGATATTTCAATGATCATAAATGACAATTGTGTTTCTTGTCACTCGGGAGAACAGCCACCCAGGTTAACCAATTACTCTGAAGTTATTAATTCCATTGAGCATGTGAAGGCAGAAGCAATCACAGAAAAAACAATGCCTCAAATCGATAATTTACCAGCACCATTAAGTGATTCAGATATAGAGAAGTTAAATTGTTGGATCAATCAAAATACACCTGAAAATTGATTAATTTTTCACAGGGAACTTTTTAAGCAATCAATCGTAAAATGGGGCTAACATGCTAAAAACGGCAATTTCAGTAGGCGTTAATATGGTTAAACGTTTGATCGCAAAAATATTATTGTGTGTATCTATTTTAACAGGACATTTAGGTGCTCAAACCTTGCCCAATGAGATAATCCCAGTTTCCAAGGAGGTAAAGCCCTCTATAGGTTTGGGTGTTGGTTTTTTGAATTTTTATGGTGATGTTAATAGTATAGGTAACCAAAACTCATTAATTAATCAATTTGCTTACGAAGTTCATGTTGCTCGGAAAATTAACGATTACTCTGATTTAGGATTTAGCTTTTTAACAGGTACGATTTTAGGAAATGAAAAAAGTGCTGATCGAAATTTAAATTTCAAAACTCAAATATATTCTTTAGGGTTTTATGCAACCTATAATTTAGATTATTTTCTTAATTTCTCAAAAGTATTAAATCCCTACGTTACTATTGGTTTTGAAAGCTTCGAGTATAATAATAAAGGAGATTTAGTAGATGCAAACGGAGCTCCCTATCATTATTGGGATGATGGGACTATAAGAAGCTTAGATCAAAGTTCACCTTTGGCTTATCAGGCGTCATTAATGCAAAGAGATTACCGATATGAAACTGATTTACGATCAGAAAATTTAGACGGTTTTGGTAAATATGCTCAGTTAGCAATTGGAATCCCAGTTGGTTTAGGCTTTAACTTTAATGTATCAGATCGTCTTTCTTTTAAATTTAATACAACATTCCATTATACTTTTACTGATTTAATTGATAACCTAAGTAAAGACGGTAATGGTAATCGAAAAGGGAATGAGATGAATGATTATTTTACCTATAATTCGGTTTCTGTTCATTATGACTTACTTAGTTCTCCACCAAAAACAAATCCTGAAGCTTTTTATTTCCCAGATTACTTTATATTAGATATGGCTGATCAAGATGGCGATGGCGTTGTTGATGGATTAGATATTTGTCCTTTTACACCAAAAGGTATTAAGGTTGACGATGAAGGTTGTCCACTTGATGATGATAAAGATGGTGTCCCAAATTATTTAGACAGTGAATCCGCAACGGTAGATTCTTCATTCGTTAGTGCAAAAGGTAAAGCATTAACAGATGCTGATTATTATAATCAATACCTGAGGTATATAGATTCTGCGCCAATTCCATTAGAGATTTTATATAAAATCGCAGGAGAACCAGAGAAGACGGCTCAGTACAGGATATTATTAGGAGAGTTTTCGGGTAGATTACCAGAAGGTTTGGCAAGGAAGTTTTTAGAAGAAGGAGATGTTATTGGTACTTTAAATACGGATAACAACACCGCTTATTTAACCCAAAAATATTTGTCGCTAGATGATGCAAAACAAAGAAAGTCTGAACTACTAAGCAAAGGTTTCCCTCAAGCAACAATAGTCATATGGGAAAGTAGCGAGTATTTTACACTAAAAGAATGGGAAGAAAGGAGTAAAAAAGATCTTAAAGGTAGATTTAAAGAGCATTATCAAAATAAAGAACAGTTAGAAGGATTATATGCTGTTAAATTAGGAGAGACTGAAGCTGATGCGCAAACAGTTGATAAAACAAAATTTTTTGAATATGAAGATGTAGTTGTTTTGGATGGAGATACGAATAAAAAGAATTATGTTATCGGCCCATTTATTGATAAGGTAGGGGCTAAGCAATTATTAGCTGACGTAGATCGTAAGAAATTCCCAAATGCTGAAATCGTTAAAGTTAGAAATGGAAAGGCGATTGAAATTGGTATAGAGGTTTCTGATGTTGTTCCTAATTTATCACCCGAGGGGGCTAAATCTTGGAATGAAGACCGGAAAAAACCAGTTCAAGAAAAAGAAAACATACTTGCAAATCTAAATGGGAATTTAGTGATTGACTTTGGAACAGCGAATGATCCAAAAACAAAAGCTGTGTTAAATAAAATAAAGTCAGAGAAAGTTGTTGTAGAGGTTAAAGATGAAAACGGTGATGTTAGAATCATTACAAAAAATTCGCAATCAGAAAGTTTTATCCGAAAAGAAGTAGAGAGGTTAAATACCCAAAATATTCCAGCAAAAGTAGTTAGAGTTGAGGATGGTGTTTTAAAACCTGTAGATGACGAGGATTTAAGAGAGGCTGAAAATAAAAATATTGTATCTAACTCTTTAATTAAAGAACAGTACGAGAAAAAAGAAAACTTTTTAAGTAAACTAGAAGATGCGATTGTAATAGATTTTGGAAAAGTAAGTAATCTAAAAACGTTAGCAATTAAAGAGAAGATAAAGGCAAAACAAGAAGTTGTTGAGGTCACAACTGCTGACGGTAATACTAAATTAATCACAAAAAATCCTCAAAGTGAAAGTCAGACTGAAAAAGTATTAATAGAATTAAAATCTGATAATATAGAGGCTACTGCGGCAGTTGTAAAAAACGGTAATTTGATACCTGTTAATTTAGGAAAAGATTTAGTTGAACAAAAAAAGTCGCTTGATCAATTAGAAAATAATGTAGCTGTTAACTTTGACAAAATCGAGACCCAAGCAGAAAAAGAGTCGTTTGAAAATTTCACATCAAGTGATGATTTCACTGAAGTAATTGATGGTGAAGGGAATAAGTGGTTAGTGTCTAAGAATAATGATGGTAATAAGCAAGCTGTTAATGAAGTAAATGAATTAGCTAGCGAAAATGTCAAGATCGGTAAAGTTTTAAATGGTAAAGTCATACCATCTAAAAGTCAACCGACTAAAAATAATTTATCTGATGGTATTTTATCAAAATTAGAGAACGCTTTTGTGATTGATTTTGGTAAAATAGATGATCCTAAAACTCAAGCAGCGAAGAAGAAAATCAAGTCTGTTCAGGATGTTGTTGAAGTGACAACTAAAACTGGTGAATCAAAGTTAATTTCCAAAAACCCTCAAAGTAATACTGAAGTTGAAAAAGTATTAGGCGAATTTAATGCTGAAAATATAAAAGCTAAAGTAGCTCTAGTCAAAAATGGTGTTTTAATACCTGTTAAGATAGGTAAAGAGCTTGCTCAGCAAAAAGAAGAATTGAAACAGTTGGATAATAACGTGGCTGTTGCTTACGGTGAATTAGAAACTACAGAGGAAAAAGCTTCTTATGAAAAGTTAAAACAATCAGGTTACTTTATGGAAGTTCTTGGTAAATATGGGGAAAAGTCGTTAGTTGCCAAAAATGAAAAAGGTAATGAGATTGCTCTTTCTGAAATTGAAAAACTTCAGACTTTAAATTTAAGTGTAAAAGAAGCTAAGGTTATAGAAGGTGATGTTATACCAACAAAGACAAGTAAGCTTATAAAAAAACCTGAAGAATTAATTACAAAAACTGATATAGAAACAATAGCAGTTCCTAGCAAAGCTCAAGAAGAAGTTTTTGTAACCCCTGTTTTAGAGAAACATGAAGATAAATTTCTTGTTAAGTTAGGGACGATTAATGAGAGTACGCCATTAATAGATGTTAATAAATTACTGAATGCTCCAAACACTTTTCAGGTTAAAAAAAGTGATGGGACAATTGATGTTTTATCTGACAAAAGTAGCAAATTAGAAGAACCCTCTCATATTAATAAGGCTGCTTTTAAAAAGCAAGGGTTTGAAAATGCTAAAGTTGCATTTGTTCGCGAAGGTAAAGTTACTGTTTTGAAAAAGGAAAACTTAGATGGGAAGTTCTCTTTAAGTTTAGGTTCTTTTAAAACTGACGTTCCAAGTGAAGAAATTAATAAAATTGCCAGTATCCCTGATGTCGAGAGTATGGAGACTTTTAATCCAAACTTAACAACTTATGCTGTTGGTAATTTTAATTCTGCAAATGAAGCTCAGGAAAGAATGGAAGAGTTAATCGTAAAAGGATTTAAACCAGAGCTAATTAAATATGAAGATGGTAAAGTGAAAGTTATTGATGTGGTTTCGGTTTTCGATAAATTAACGCTTCAGCGCTTAAGTGTATTGAGTGATGAAACAAAACTAATCAAAACAGATGAGGTTGTTTTTAGGGTTCAACTAGGAGCGTATAGAGGTAAAATTAAAGAGAGCGTTTTTAAAGGTGTTCAAACACTTTCATTTCCAACTTCTGGTGGAATTACTAAATACGTAACAGGATCATTTGGCACTTATCAGCAAGCATATATTCATAAGCTTACAATGAAAAGCATGGGGTTTGCTGGAGCCTTTGTAGTTGCCTACAAAGATGGTAAAAGAATAAAAGTAACCGATTTGGTTAACCAAGAAAAATTTGAACAAGTTAAAAAGGTAGCTTCTCCAATAGAGCAGGAATATCGAAAAGTAGAAGAGGAAGTAATTCAAACTAAAGCAAACCTAAATTCCGAAACAAAAACTCCAAAGGTAAGTTACAGAGTTCAAGTTGGTGCTTATAAAGTTGGAGAAGAACCAACTGAATTATCACAATTCCCTAATATTGAAATGGAAATTTATGGACAGTATAAAAGATATTTGTCTGGTGATTTCCTTACATATTCTCAAGCGAATAATCATAAGTCAGAAGTTAAAAGTAGTGGGTTTGATGGCGCTTTTGTAGTAGCTTACAGTAATGGACAGAGAGTTTCGGCAGCTGGAGAAAATCCGAATGTGATTTCTCAAAATGATTTAAGCTCTGTTGCTTCATCTACAACAACTCCTTCTAAATACCAAAAAAGCAAGGTGTTGATTATGATCCAGGTTGGTTTATATAGAGGAGAACTTCCTGAAGACTTAAAAGGTAAATTCCAAAGCTTACCAAATTTAACCAAACAAGTAACCACTCATGGTGTAATTAGATACATGACGGGTAATTTTAAAAACCTTTCTGAAGCTGCTGCTTTTAAAGAAGAATTAGTAAAGAAAGGTTTTGACGGTGCATTCTTAGTTGCCTATTATGATAACGAAAGGATTAAAGTTGAAGAAGCTGTTGAAATATTGAAGGAAGCTAGATAGTTACCACCACACTACCATTATTTTCTTGAAGTTTTGTTCTTTTGTTTTATGCCAAACAAGAGCTGAAAATTTAGATCTGAGCTTTTCTTGAATCGTTATTAGGGCTTTTTGTTTCGTTATCCAATTCTGATTGAAAATTGGATCTATATACCAATCTATCTTATCAGGAACGCACCATTCTCCAATCCAATTTAAATTTTGAAAGCCCTCTAAGTTTACCCAAGTACCAACTACACATTTTTGGAAATTTTGAGGCAATTGCACAAGTTGATCATGCGGAATGAATAATTGAGCTTTTAAAAGTAATGAAGGTTTAATTTTATCTGTTTTGATGTTTAACTGTTTAAGCTTTTCAGTTACACTTTTATGTTTTAAAATAGGTAATTGATGATTCTTTAGTCTTGACTTTTTAAGGTGTAGAAAGTCTTTTCGATTTGGGCCAATCCATTTACCTACAAAATCAGTATTTAAACTATTGTCAAAAAGGTAGAATTTATAAGATAATTCTATATGCTGAACACTTTCTGTATTGTTGCTTTTTATTATGTAATCAATTTCGCCTACAGTTAACTTACCTTCTTGGATTTGAAAGTTAGAAAGTATTAGTTTATAATCAATTGAATTTTTTAGAATTAGTTCAAACAAGAATTCAATTTTCTTACCCAATCTATAAATAGACGGAGCTTCCACATCCGCAGGAATGATCGATGAAGTTAATTTGAAATCATTAACTCCTTCAATAATCCCTTTCAATTCAGGCGTATTATTAAAACTTGTAAGATGTTGTTTGATTGTAAACTCCACGGGTTAAATTTAAACTTTACTTTTGCACTTGTGAAAGTTAATTTAACAAAATATTTATTACTAGTAACTGGAGCTTTGTTTTTTATTGCAACAGGCTTTTTGGATAAAGACTCTGTAGAGCAAGTTCCAAAATTTACGCAGTCGAAACACGACTTGTCGGATAATAGCTGCGTTAGTTGTCACAAAGGCTTAGAAGCAATTCGAGATGTACACAGTGGCATGATGCAAGCTATTTTAGAAGTGGCTGATGAAGCAGGTATTAAAGGTAATGATTGTGTTGTATGTCATGGAGGAAATCCTAAATCATTTAGCGAAAAAGAATCTCATAAGGGAACAGTTGCTTATTTTAAAAATAATCCTGGACCAAAAAACTTTTACCCAGATCCTGGTTCACCTTGGATAAATAAAAATACTTGTGGTACTTGTCATGAAGAACAAGTAAAAACACAGTTTACGTCACTGATGTTCACAGAGGCTGGGAAAATTCAAGGCTCCCTTTGGGGGTTTGGGGGTTTAAATGGCTACAAACATGACGTTGGGAATTTTAATGTAACATCAAATAAATTACACGAAACCTTAGGTACCGAAAAATACAGTGCCTATATGCAGGAAATAGAGGCGGAAGAAGGTCAAGTGTTTCCAAAAACAATGGTTGAGTTACCACCAGCACCAACTGCAGACGAAGTTGAACTGAATCCTCAATTAGCAGTTTATACTTATTTAAGACAGGAGTGTCAACGTTGTCATACCGGTTCAAAAGGAAGAGAGAAAAGAGGAGATTACCGTGGAATGGGATGCTCTTCTTGCCACATTCCTTATTCTAATGAAGGATATTACGAAGGTGGGGATTCTTTACTTCAAGGGAAAAAAGGAAAACCGTTAGTTCATTCCATTCAATCAACACGTGAATGTAAAGTTGAAGTGCACGGAAAAAAATATTCTGGAATTCCAGTAGAAACGTGTACAACTTGTCATGATAGAGGTAAAAGAATTGGTACTTCATATCAAGGTTTAATGGAAACCGCTTATGGATCTCCATTTATGGGAGATGGTGGTAAACAAGAAAAATTACACACTAAGAACTATTTACATTTACATGCCGATATTCATTTAGATAAAGGAATGTTATGTCAGGATTGCCATACTTCTTTAGATGTTCATAGTGATGGAAGATTAGCCGGTACAACGCTAGCTCCAGTTGAGATAGAATGTCAAGATTGTCATGGAACTCCACAAAAATATCCATGGGAATTACCACTAGGTTATGGAGATGAAGTGGCCTCAGAAGTTCCTGCAACTGGAGAAGAAAGAGGTGTTGCAAAAGAAAAATTAGAGCACACGAAACAAGGAACAAATTATCATCCTCAAGATGGTTTTTTACTATCCGCAAGAGGTAATCCTATAGAGAATGCGGTAAGAAAAGGGAATGAAGTAATCTTACATACGGCAGGAGGTAAAGATCTTGAATTAAAACCATTAAAAAAGATTTATGAAGATGGTGAGTTAAGTGAGGAAGGTGAGATTGCAATGGTTAATGTTAGTAAACATATTGATCAGTTGGAGTGTTATTCTTGTCACGCAGACTGGGCTCCGCAATGTTATGGTTGTCACATCAAGATTGATTATTCAACAGGTGAACAGCATCCCGATTGGCTAGCAATGTCGAAAGATCATGATTCTTCTGGTTTAACAGCAGAAGCTAGAGGGGAGTATGAAAAACACCTTATTGATGGGAAGGTAACTGAGCAAAGAAGTTATTTAAGATGGGAGAATCCTCCATTAGTAATTAACGGAGAACATCGTGTTTCTCCTGCAATTCCTGGTTGCCAAACAACTGTTACCGTAATCGGTAAAAATGGAAACGCGCTATTGTCAAATCATATTTTCAAAATCCCGAATGTTGAAGGAGCAGATACATCAGGACAATTAGCAATTGACATTTCCCCTGTTCAGCCACACACTACTTCAAAAAAATCAAGAGCTTGCGAAAGTTGTCATACCAATCCACAATCAATGGGGTATGGTATCGACGGAGGAACTACTTTTGCAAATCCAAGTCAAGCTTATGTTGTTGATTTAACTTCTCCAGATGGGGCGATATTATCAGATAGCCATAAGGTTCAAATTAATGCTATTCCAAATTTGGAGGTAGACTGGAGTCGGTTTGTCGATGAAAACGGAGTTCAAAAACAAACGGTAGGACATCACTTTTCTGGTTCTAGGCCCTTGAATAATGAAGAGAGAGCTAATTTAGATCGAAGAGGAGTCTGTGCAAGTTGTCACCAATCTTTACCTGAAGAGAATTTAGCGGTGAGTTTATTGTACCATATGAAAGAGGTTTCTGGTAAGAAGTATGATAAAGATGAACACAATTCATTGATCTATAAAATTCTTAATGTATCGGCTTGGGTTCAGGCTCTTGCTATTTTGGGAGTGTTTATTTTTATGACTCTAATTATTCGAAAACTGCGTCAAAAGCTTAGTAAATAAATTATGTCAAATACAATAGATGATAAAAATAAAGAAACCGAAATTACTGATTTCTCTTTTCCAATAAACAAGTTTATATCCAAGGGGTGGGAATTAGGACTGAAGATTTTAGGATGGTATGTTTTATATATGACTTTAGCTATGACTGCCAGTAGTTTATTAAAAAGTCTTCCGTATGTGGGATCATTGATTAATACTTTAGTGATTGCTCCGGTTTTAGCTAGTGGTACTGTATTCTTTATCCATCATCGATACACCACAAACCGAAGTGATTTCGGATTGATTTTTTTAGGGTTTAAAAAGAATTTATTGCAAATAATTCTATTAAATCTAATTTTAGTTATTGGATGCCTAATAATTTACTTGCCTTTAATTTTAGAGATTTATAATTCAGTTGATCTTTCCGATTTCACAAAAATAGCAAATGAGAAAAACCCCGAAGCTTTAATGCCCTTGGTAAAGGATTTGTTTAAAGATATCGGTAGTTGGGTAAGAACTGGTTTTTTCTGTTCTTTTGGAATATTATTCCTTATGACTTTTACGGTTTTCACTAGTTTTTTAGTTGTGTTAGAAAACTACACTGCCGTTAAAGCTATCTCAGTCAGCTTTAAAATTGTAAAAAAGAAATTTATTAAAATATTATGGTTTTTAATCCTATTAGGGTTGATTAACCTATTGGGGGTTTTGTGTTTGATAATTGGTTTGTTTATTACTGTTCCAATAAGTTTTGCTGCTGTTTACATAGCTTATATTAGTGTTTTTAAACCTAATTTGGAAATAGAAGATGATGTTAAGGATAAAGATGTTTTAGATGCCTGATTTTTTTAAATGTAAGTATTTAAAAGAATTAGGTTTAATGAATTTCATGATTATATTTGTTGTCATAACAACTTAAACGATAAAATAATGAATTGGTATTTAGAGGTTTTAAAAAAATTCGCTGTTTTTAATGGTAGAGCAAGAAGAAAAGAATATTGGATGTTTATACTATTCAATACAATCTTTTCCATAGTGTTTTCTTTTGTTGATACGCTATTAATTGGTAGTGAGATAACATCAAATCTTTATTCTTTAGTAGTATTGGTGCCAAGTATAGCTGTCGGTATTAGAAGAATGCATGATGTGGGTAAAAGTGGATGGTTTATTTTAATTCCAATTTATAACTTAATCTTAGCTATACGAGAAGGAGATAAAGGAGAGAATGAATATGGTCAAGATCCAAAGGTTGGAACAGTTCTAAATAATGATATTTTAGACGTGTGAGTCTATTTTTTAAAGTTTAAAAAAGGGAGTCAATTAATTGACTCCCTTTTTTATGAAATATTTTGAGATTAACTTCCACACATTTCACAATCGTCTGCATTTCCATCATGTAGTTTTGCCGTTCCAAGCTCTTTTTCAAGCTCAAGAATTTCATCTTTTAAATCTAATTTTTTCATAAAATCAGCTCCGTCCAGCTCTGATTTTAAACTGTTGATTTTGTCAGTCAATAAATTTCTTCTTTCTAATGGATTCATTTCGTCGGATTTTTGATCCTCAAAGTTAAGGTAAAGACAAAGTGATATTTGAGGGATTCACAAAAAGTAATTCAACGATTTATCAACAAATTCATTTTTCACTAACACAAAATTAGATCGAATAACTTTTAAACTCCTTCAATATTGGATCTTAAATGGTTATTTTTGTGAGTTACAAAACTGTAACAAATCAAATATTGAGTTGTTATAGTATAAGAATATAGGGCATTAGAGGCCTTTTAAAAATATTATTTCAATTAGGGATGAAAAAAAGTTTAATATTATTAACAGGTTTGATATTCTCCTTTGGATTCATTTATGCTCAGTGTGTTATAAAGGAGTCTATTCGAAATGGAGATTTCGATGAAGGATATAAAGCAGGAGATTTTAACTCCGACTTAATCTATGCTCAAAGTGATATCGATGCAAAGCTAGCTGCCAATGGTTGTTTTTACGCAACAGGAGGACGTTATTATGTTAGTAATAATGATCAAATATTTGAATGTGAAGGGATTACACATCAAGGAACATCATTTACTCCAGATTTTAAAACTTATGGAATTGATGGGTCAAGCGATCAGCTTTTATTTGTTGACCCGTTAAATGGAAATCCTGAAGTATTTGGACAAACAGTAAATGTATTTCCAAACCAAACGTATCATTTTTCATTTTGGTTCAACTCCATTAATCCACCCGTCCCATATTTTGGGTTGAAGATTGATGGACAAAATGTTCCTCTAACAGCTACAAATAATATTGCTTTTAATGTAGAATTATCAAGGGTGAGATTAAATCCAGATGGTACTCAAATTACTGATATTAATGGAAATACGCTTCGAGACACTTCTATGGTAAACGTACAGTGGATTCAATATAGTGGAACGTGGACTTCAGGGACAAGTACTACAGTACATGCTGAATTAAGACCTTATTTAAATGCTAACCTTACCGGAGGTGTCCCAACTTCGGGACTTGATTTTGCGTTGGATAAATTTTCTTTAATCAACTCGTGTCAAAATGTTTATGGAGCTAATGAATATGTAATTGATTTAGAAAAACCCGATACAATAAACTTGTGTGAATTAGGGGGTGATGTTTTATTAGATCCACATGTTCCTCCAGGGCAACAAAATAATGCAACAATAACATGGTATGAAGGAGATGGAGATAATCCAACGCAGATTGACGCTGGTGTATTTACTAAAACAATCAACTCGCCTGGTTATTACACCGTTTGTGTTGATGATCCAGATAACGCTTGTAATCAGGTGGATAATATTGTAGTTATTGAGGACGTTGAATTAGAAGTTTCAGACCTTGAATTATGTAGTCCGGCAATAATGGAATTAGATGCAGGTATGGACCCTAATGCTGGTGTTTCGATTAATTGGAGTGGTCCTTCAGGAAATACTGCAGGGCGGACTTATTTTGTTTCTACTGCTGGAGCTCATAATGTTTCATTTACTCCGCTTAAAGGAAATGCTGGTTGTGATGTGTCGAAGGCATTTAATGTGATTTCGTTATTACCCGAAACTGAGACAATCGAGTACTGTATCGGAGGTGGAGTTGATGTTGATTTGGAAGTTAGTGATGGTAAAAGTTATAAATGGGCGAAGGATGAAGCGATGACTGATGTTATTGGTACAGGAAGTTCAATTCAATACTCAATTCCGAATGGATCTACAGACTTAATCGAAGTTTGGGTTCAAAACGCGGAAACAAATCCATTGGGAACTATGACTGGGCCAAATTTAAGTGCCAGTTCTACAGCAAATCCTTCTTTAACAACAGATATTACTACGTATCAAAATATTCAAATAAAGTCCGCATTTATGGGAGCAGAAGCTTGGACTGGTGGTTGTGGCGGTGCTGGAGGGACAAGTGATGTTACAATTGAAGTGTTGGATGTTGTTAATGCAAGTGCTGTTATTGCGTCTACAGTTGTTCAGGTTCCATGTGGCGCAGTTGGAGAAACTCAAATAGGTTTAAACATCCCTGCAGGTAGATATAAACTAAGAACCTCTGGTGGAGGTAATATGATGTCTAAAATGGTTTGGTCTGGATCGGCAAATACTTTTTCAATGGGAGGGGTGATTGACATTACAGGTTATAGTGAGCATTATGGAGCTTTTGGAAAGATGAAAATTGAAGAATCTGACGCTTGTGATCCTGTCCCATTTGTTTTAAAACCAATTGATTGTTGTTCAAAACCATCTGATGATGCCGTTATTGATTTGGCTTCATCAACATTAGAAGTTTGTGAAAATTTAACAGGAGATGTTGTTTCTGTATCTGGTTTAACAGATGGTTTAGATTT
>JAQXEE010000136.1 GCA_029251005.1 Flavobacteriales bacterium
TAATTAATATGAAAAAAATTTTACTTTCAACTTTAGCATTAGCAGCTGTGTTAACAGCAAGTGCACAAACTGATACTGATCACATTTGTGAGGATGGTTTCATTATGGAATTCAATCAAGAAGATAGAGTTTCTGCAATTGATACTGCTGGAACTGCTGATGATACTCGTATGGGTATTGACTGGTGGGGATGTGGTATAACTGGTACTCCAGGTGCTGGTGATTGTTCTGCAACTGATGCAAATTACGAATTAAGCATCGCTGATGGTAAATTATCTGTTGCTACTACTAAAAGTGTTGCAGGTGAAGGAACTTGGACTCCATTTGGATTCTCTACTTTAGATGGTGCTGGAACAAAAGCTGTTGATTTAACTTCAACAAAAGCTTTAGAAGCTAGTTATACTAACACTTCTACTGTAGGAATGGAAGTTTACTGGGCATTTATTTTTGCTGATGGAACTATTTCTCTTGATGCAGAAGGAGCTCCTATTGGTGGAGCAATTGCTGCTGGTGAAACAGTTACTACTTCTTTCGATTTAAATATTCCTGTTATTGGGAATAGCTGGTGTATCTCTGAGGCAGAATGTTTAACAAAGAATAACAACAACGGTGGTGGTAACCCAGTGGGTGGACCTGCTTGTAATGTACAATGTACTTGGGAATCTTCTGTTGACTTTTCTTCATTCGAAGGTGTTGAACTTACTATTGCAGGTGAAAACTTGGAGCCGTATGCTGATTTAGCTGGTGAAGTTATCGAGTTTGACTACATTAGAGCTGGAGATTATGCAGCTTGTAATGGTGTTTCTACTGAAGAAATCATCGTTACTGGTTTAAATGTTTATCCAAACCCTGCTACTGACGCATTAAACGTTAAGTATGAAGCAACTTTAGCAACAACTGTAGAATTAACTGATTTAACTGGTAAAGTTGTAGCAACTCAAACTGCTCAAGCTGGTGCGAACACAGTTAACTTTGCAACTGCAAACGTAAACGCTGGTGTTTACTTTGTAAACGTTAAAAACGTAAACGGATCAACTACTCAAAAAGTAGTAATCAAATAAGTTGACAAAACTTAATATTATTAAAGGGCTCACATTGTGAGCCCTTTTTTTGTGCCAAATTATTTGAAAATGATGGACGAGGTTATTTCGTTTCCATATAGAATGTGTATATTCGTCGACTGAAACTTTAAAAATTTTAACATGGGTATTGAAAATAAAAAAAGCGTTTTAGGACCTTTTTTAATAATCGCTGGAATGTTTGCGATTTTTGGATTTGTAACCTGGATTAACAGCGTTCTTATTCCATTTATGAAAGTAGTTTGTGAGTTAACCGAAACTCAAGCATTATTAGTTGCTACTGCTTCTTATATATCTTTTGTTGTAATGGGAGTTCCTGCTTCATTACTTATTAAGAAAGTAGGTTATAAGAAAGGAATGTCTATAGGACTCGGATTAATGGCTGTTGGTGCGATTATCTTTATTCCTGCTGCAGATAGTAGAACGTACTCAATGTTTCTTTTTGGAATTTTTATTCAAGGAGCTGGTATGACAATTCTTCAAACAGCTTCGAATCCTTATGTTACTATTTTAGGCTCTATTGAAAGAGCTGCTCAAAGAATATCTATAATGGGTATTGCGAATAAGGCCGCTGGAGCGCTTGCTTCTGTTGTTTTAGGAGGTGCTTTACTTTCAGGAATTCAACAAGTACAAGATGTATTACCTACATTGTCTTTGGCTGAAAAATCAGAAATGTTAGCTGTGTCTGCTTCGAGTGTAGTTACACCTTATACTATCATGGCAATTGTTTTAGCTGTGCTAGCAATTTTAATTTTATTTGCTCCACTTCCTAATTTAGATTTAGGAGAGGACGATGCAGAAGAAGGAGACTCAACTGATGACTCAACTTCTTCAAAAAGAACATCAATTTTTCAATACCCATATTTATTTCTAGGGGTTTTAGCTCTGTTTTGCTATGTAGGGGTTGAAGTTATGGCAATCGATACTATTGCTGCATATGGAATATCACTAGGATTAGACGGTAGTGTTGCCTCTCAATTTCCATCCTATACTATTGGATGTATGGTAATTGGTTATTTAATGGGTATTATTTTAATACCAAAAGTAATTAGCCAAGCATTTGCATTAAGAATTAGTATGATTTTAGGTGTATTACTTGTAATTGGAGTTGTTTCAACACCAGGAGAAATCTCTATTTATTTAGTTGCTGGTTTAGGTTTGGCAAATGCACTAGTTTGGCCAGCTGTATGGCCTTTGACATTAAATAAATTAGGGAAATTTACAAAAACTGCGTCTGCGTTACTAGTTATGGCAATTGCAGGTGGAGCATTAATTCCGCTTATTTATGGAGCTACATTAGATAGTCAAAAAATGTCTGGAGTTGCAGACCAATCTAAAGACGTTGTTGCAATTGCAAATGAAACACGTAGTTATTCTTCAAATTACAACGGAGACGCTCAAAAATTAAATGTTGATACAATTAACTTAAAGTTAGATTCAGTTAGTCTTGCCTCTGCTGGAGATGATATCAACTCTGAAGCTATTGTAAATCACGTTAACACTGCAAAAGGTAGAATTAATAAAGCTTACAATAAAGAGATTGGTTTTGATACAGATTTCTCTAATGGAGTTTACAAAAAGTTACTTCAAGGTTTGGCACAAACTGGTAAGTCTTATGGTTTTATTAAGAGTTCAAAAGATGTCTATACTTATGCTGCTAACCTTCCAAATAAATCTAAGGTTAACCAGGCTGTAGATAGCATCTTAACTATTTTAGTTGAAGCCAAAAAAGTTGCCTCTGACGATAAAGAAACTGCTTTAGTTTCTGAAGCGATTGTAAGCTTTGAAAAAGTAAAAACAGGGCTTTTATCCAAAAGTGAATTAGCAGTTATTTTAGAGAAGTCTTCATCTAAATTATTTGAGGCTTCTGAGTTAATTAGATTGTCATCAAGACAAGCTGCAACATTCTCATACATCGTAATGTTACCGCTTTATTTATATATTTTATTCTTTGCGATTAAAGGACATAAAATAGGGTTAGAAGAAGATTGATTATAAAGTTATTTTAAATTAAAAAGCCTCGCAATTGCGGGGCTTTTTAATTTGTATCGTTTAAGTCCAGTAAATGTGTTCCTAGTTATTTGGGTTAAAACTTATATTCACAAAAAAACATTTTGAAATGATAAACCAACGTATTGTATCTATTGATTTCCTTAGGGGGTTAACAATAGCTTTAATGATATTAGTTAACAACCCTGGTAACTGGGACGAATTATTTACGCCGTTCTCACATGCACATTGGGAAGGAGCAACATCTACCGACTTAATTTTCCCGTTCTTTATTTTTATAGTTGGAGCATCAATTGCCTTTTCAATGCTTTCTAAGATATCCGAACCCAAGAATCATTTGAATTTAGTCTTAAAAGTAATTAAGCGAGGAATAATAATTTTTTTACTGGGCTTTTTAAAGGATAATTTTCCATTTGTAATTGATACAGTAGAAGGGTACGTTTTTAAACCTTTTGACAGCTGGAGAATTATGGGCGTACTTCAAAGAATAGGATTAGTTTATTTGTTTGCTGGGATTATATTTATAAAAACAAATTGGAAACAGCAAATTGGAATTATAGCTTTTATTTTGTTAGGCTATTGGGCTTTATTAAATGTTGAAATAGAAGGAGCTTATGTTTTAGAACTTGGTAAATACGCAGGAGGAAACATTGTTACTTATTTTGATAATATGATTTTAGGAGATAATCATATGTGGAAATCTGTGAATATTAATGAAGGTTATGTATTAGGTTGGGAACCCGAGGGATTATTGAGTACTGTACCTGCAATAGCAACATGTTTATTGGGGATTTTAGCAGGAACTTGGATAAAAAAAGAGATTCAGTTACTTGAAAAGATTACAGGTTTATTTGCTGTAGGAGCGTTATTAACCGCAATTTCACTTTTATGGAATTTAGTATTCCCTTTTAATAAGGGGCTTTGGAGTAGTAGTTATGTTTTATACGCTGGAGGAATCGCTTTAATGGCTACTGGTTTTTGTATGTGGCTAATGGACTTTAAAGGTTACTCTAAAGTGGCTAAACCATTTGTAATCTTTGGATCTAATGCAACAGTTGCTTATTTAATGGCAGAATTATGCGCGTCTTTAAGTTGGTTTATAAAAGTTGGAGGTCAATCTTTAAATCAATATTTAGCAGGAGGGATTAATAGCCTTATTCCCCATGCAAAGATAGCATCCCACACATACGCATTGTTGTGGCTAATTCCATTTTTTATGATTTTAAGATGGATGTACAATCGGAAAATTTTTGTAAAAGTTTAATTTTTAAAAAATTGTTTCCATTGTTAGGAATCTTGGGGTATAAACCTTCGGATTCTTGCGGTAGATTGTTATATTTAGCATCCGGATTTTTTCGGAGAAAAAAACTTGATTAATAAATAGCAAAATAATCTTAATTATGGATGTACGTAGAAGGATTACTAGTTTCGACGAGTATAAAGAAGAATACCAAAAAAGTGTTGACAATCCAGAAGGTTTCTGGGAAGGTCACGCTGAATCATTTGTTTGGAAGAAGAAGTGGGATAAAGTATTGGATTGGAATTTCTCTGGACCAGAAGTTAAATGGTTTGAAGGTGGAGAATTAAATATAACAGAAAACTGTTTAGATCGTCATTTAGAAGAAAGAGGTGATAAAGTTGCCATTTTATGGGAACCAAATGAGCCAGGTGAAGCAGCGATCAAATTAACATATAAGCAGTTACATGCTAAGGTTTGTGAGTTTGCAAACGTTTTAAAAGCGCAAGGAATTAAGAAAGGAGATAGAGTATGTATGTACATGCCTATGATTCCTGAATTAGCAATAGCATGTTTAGCTGCTGCTAGAATTGGAGCTGTTCATTCTGTTGTTTTTGCTGGATTTTCATCAAATGCATTATCTGATAGAGTTAATGATGCAGAAGCAAGAGTAATTTTAACTTCTGATGGAAACTACAGAGGAAAGAAAAACATTCCTGTTAAATCAGTTGTTGATCAAGCTTGTGAAACATCTCCATGTGTTGAGTCTGTAATCGTTGTTCAAAGAACAAATGCAGAAGTTACTTGGGTTGATGGAAGAGATAAGTGGTGGCATGACGAAGTAGCTAAAGTTGATGTAAATTGTCCTGCAACTGCTGTAGCATCTGAAGACATGTTATTTATTCTTTATACTTCTGGATCAACTGGTCAGCCAAAAGGGGTTGTGCATACTACTGGAGGATACATGGTTTATACAGATTATACTTTCAGAAACGCATTCCAATACAATGAAGATGACGTTTACTGGTGTACTGCTGATATAGGTTGGATTACTGGTCACTCATATATTATTTACGGACCACTTTTAGCTGGTGCGACTACAATGATGTTTGAAGGAGTTCCTACTTATCCTGATGCAGGAAGATTCTGGGAAGTTTGTGAAAAGCACAAAGTAAACCAATTTTATACTGCACCTACTGCAATTAGAGCGTTACAAGCATATGGAACTGAATTCGTAGAAAAGTACGACTTAAGCTCTATTAAAGCTTTAGGTTCTGTTGGAGAGCCAATTAATGAAGAAGCTTGGCAATGGTACCATAAGAATATTGGAAAAGGAAACTGTCCAATTGTTGATACTTATTGGCAAACTGAAACCGCTGGTTTCTTAATTTCTCCTTTAGCTGGTATCACACCCGAAAAACCAACTTACGCTACATTACCAATGCCTGGTATTCAGTTAGCGATTATGGATGCAGATGGAAATGAAATTGAAGGCAATGGAGTTGAAGGAAACTTATGTATTAAGTACCCTTGGCCATCAATTATCAGAACCACTTACGGAAATCATGATAGATGTAAAGAAGTGTACTTCGGTACTTATAAAGACATGTATTTTACTGGTGATGGATGCCGAAGAGATGAAGATGGATATTACAGAATTACAGGTCGTGTTGATGATGTAATCAACGTTTCCGGACACAGAATGGGAACTGCTGAAGTTGAAAATGCGATTAATGAGCATTCAAACGTTGTTGAGTCTGCTGTTGTTGGATTCCCTCATGAAATTAAAGGACAAGGTATTTATGCTTACGTTATTTGCGATGAAATTCCTGCCGATGAAGATACTTTTAGAACTGAGGTTTTAAAAATTATCACAAAGGAAATCGGACCAATTGCTAAGCCAGATAAGATTCAGGTTGTCCCAGGTTTACCAAAAACGCGTTCAGGTAAAATTATGAGAAGAATTTTAAGAAAGGTTGCTGAGGGTGATGTTTCAAGTTTAGGAGATACTTCAACTTTACTAGATCCGTCTGTTGTTGATTCAATAGTATCAGGAGCATTAGTACCTATAAAGGATTAATACTAGTTATTAAATATATAACAGCCATCGATTTATATCGATGGCTTTTTTGTGTTTATAAGATAAATTTTTTAAAATATTAATCCTTAATTCAACAGGAATAACTAATCAAATTTAATAGCCTTAATTGGAGCGATTTTAGCAATAACTACCGATGGTATTATAAGTATTACAGTACAAATAGTAATCGTTAATGTGTTTAACGAAACCCAATAGGTCCAATTCAAATCTAACGGCACTCCACTTACATAATATATGTCAGGATCTAATGAAATTGGTTCAAAGTACACTTGAATAAAGCATAAGCTTATGGCTAATGCATTTCCAATTAAAATTCCTTTTCCAATTAAGAAAGCACTTTTAAAAAGGAATATTTTTCGAATACTATAATTTGCCGCGCCGAGACTCTTCAGAATTCCAATCATTCGTGTTTTTTCAAGGATTATAATGAGTAAAGCTGAAGACATATTTACCATTGAAACAATTAAGATGATTAGTAAAATAATACCAATATGCATATCCATATAATCAATCCAACCGATGAATTGCGCATATCGAGAGTAGATGGATTTCACATCAAGAGAGGTTGTTTCTAAATAAAATTCATCCCTCAAGTCGTTTTCTTGTTTTTGATAAAACTCAAACCCAGATTTTGAATTAAATAGATCTAATCCTTCATTTGAGGTGTCGTAAAGAATCTCATATCCACCAATTTTTTCCTCGGTCCATTTGTTTAACTTTTTAATTCTTTTGATGTCAACGAAAATGAATTTAGAATCAAACTCCTCGGCTAAGCCTGTTTGGTAAATTCCCTTTACAAAAAATGAATTCTTTTTTTGGCGATAAATAGTTTCTCCTCTATCGTTAGAACGTTGCGTGACAAAGAAAACTCTAAACTGATCACCAATTTTTAAATCAAGTTGAACAGCTATTTTTTTTGAAATTAAGGCATCTTTAGAAATTCTTAGAGAATCAAACTCAATGGGTTCACCCTCAATTAAATGGTTTTTAAAGAATGCCCAGTTATAATCTGTTGTAACACCTTTTAGAATAGTACCATGCGAGGATTTTTGCGTTTTAATAATCCCTGCTTTAGTAGCATAAACTTGAATGTTTGAAATATCAGGATGTTTTTTTAAATTTTTGTAAAAAACAGAATCAAAAGGGAAAGGTGTACTTTCGTAAGACTCGTCAATACCTGTTTTACTAATTTGTATATCCGAGGCAAAACCAATGATTTTTCCCTTAATTTCTTTTTGAAAACCTTTAGTCATGGATACAGCCATGATCATAATAACAACACCTAGAGCAATTCCCCAAACGGCAATATTGATGATTGGTCGGGTAAAAGCATTTTTTGCTGTTTTATCAAAAAGTATTCTTTTTGCTATGAAAAATTCTAGTTTCAAGTTAATTCGATAAATTAGAGTAATCAAAAATACTACTTTATGATTAGAGGGAAAGAATTTGTGTTAAAGCTTTTTTTATTAAGCTTGTTAATTACTGCATGCTCATCAGGTGTAATTGAAACAACTATCTTACAACCTCAAGAAATAACAAGGGAAAAAGTAATCGATCTTTACAAAGAAAACACTAAAGTTGGTGCTGTAAGACTAGACTTGTATCTGCCATTATTAAAAGACAAAAAAGTTGGAGTAGTAAGTAATCAAGCCAGTATTGTTGGGAGTAGCCATTTAGTAGACACTCTTTTAAGTTTAGGTGTTGATGTCAAAATTGTTTTTAGTCCAGAACATGGTTTTCGAGGAAATCATAGTGCAGGTGCGAATATCAAACATGAGGTTGATGAAAAAACAGGACTTTCTATTTTTTCTTTACACGGGAAGACAAAGAAACCTTCAAAAGAAAGTTTAGATAGTATTGATCTTGTTTTGTTTGATTTGCAAGATGTAGGTGTTCGGTTTTACACTTATATATCTACCCTTCATTACGTTATGGAGGCTGCAGCTGAAAACAATAAAAAAGTAATCGTGTTAGATCGTCCAAATCCTAATGCTCATTATATTGATGGACCTGTTTTAGATCCCGATTTTAAAAGCTTTATTGGGATGCATCCAGTTCCAGTAGTTTATGGAATGACGATAGGAGAATATGCTCAAATGATTAATGGCGAATTTTGGATGAAAGATTCTGCTCAGGTTGATTTAAGCGTGATTCCACTTCAAAGCTGGACTTATGATAAAGAGTATATATTACCAATTGCTCCAAGTCCAAATTTACCCAATCAACTTTCAATTTATTTATACCCCAGTTTATGCTTTTTTGAGGGGACTGAGGTTAGCATTGGGAGAGGAACAGATTTTCCTTTTCAAGTTTGGGGGCACCCCAATATTAATTGTAAAGAGCAACTTTCTTTTACGTTTAAGCCTATAAGTATGCCTGGGAAAAGCAAGTACCCCAAACATGAAAACAAGGACTGTATAGGAGATGATTTACGTGGTTACTCAACGGACTCCCTTCGGGCAAATCCTAAATTAGAGGTATACCAAATACAAGAAGCTTTTAATTGTGTTAATCCCAATAACGAATTTTTTAATAGATCTGAATTTTTTAATTTACTAGCAGGAAATAAAACGTTTTTAACCCAATTAAAAGCAAAGAAACCTGAAGATGAGATTCGGAAATCATGGAAGAAGGATTTAGACTCTTTTAAATTAATACGCTTAAAATACTTACTCTATAAATAAGTTTAAGATGCAAGATCATTTAAATGAAATAGACTTTATAATTAAGAAAGGAATTGATTTAGCTTTTGAGCAAGGCCCTCGATTTATTGGTGCAATTTTAATTTTGTTAATTGGATTATATGTGGCCAAGTTCCTTGAGAAAGTACTTGGGAAAATGATGCATAAAAGCAACGTTGATGTGTCTCTGGTATATTTTATAAAAGGCCTTATAGGCGCTTTATTAAAAACCTTGGTAATCATTACTTTTTTAGGCATGGTTGGAGTTCAAGTAACTTCCTTTATTGCGTTATTAGGAGCACTTGGATTAGCTGTTGGAATGGCTTTATCTGGCACATTACAAAATTTTGCTGGTGGAGTTATTATTTTAATGTTTAAACCATTTAAGGTAGGGGATTTAGTAGAGGCACAAGGTCACTTGGGGACGGTTAAGGAAATTAAGATTTTTGTTACGGTACTTTTAACTCCTGATAATAAAACGGTAATTGTACCTAACGGACCTTTATCTAACGGCGATTTAACAAATTATACAACAGAAGGTAAGATTCGGGTAGACTTGGTAATGGGGATTAGCTATAAAGCCAATGTTAAAAATGCTAGAGCGGTTTTGGCTAAAGTAATGAACGCGCATCCTAAAGTTTTACAAAACCCTAAACCTTTTGTGGGTGTGTTAGAATTGGGTGATAACTCAGTTAACTTGGCGGTTCGTCCTTATTCTGCTCCTCAGGATTATTGGGAGGTTTACTTTGATATTTACGAAGCAGGAAAAGAAGCATTAGATGCAGCTAACATAGAAATACCATTCCCTCAAATGGATTTACATGTTAAAGAAATGCCAAGAAGTTAGAGGTGCTTCTAATTGAGTGATTTTTTTGAAAGGAGCCTTTAGTATTAATCAAAAAAGCGTCTAAGAAATTAAAGTTCCGTTAACTTGGAGTACTAAAGAAAAAATTTTTTAAACCTTAGATTCTACCAGGATAAACTTTTAAGGCTTCACACAAGCATTTCATAGCACTTCTTAGTTTGGCTTCCTCCACTACATAAGCTATTCTTATTTCTTGTTTTCCAGCTCCAGGTGTAACATAAAAACCGTTTCCAGGGGCAAACATTACAGTTTCTCCTTCATATTCGAAATCCGTCAGCATCCAGCTACAGAATTTTTCATCATCATCAATTGGTAATTTAACAACTGTGTAAAATGCACCGTAAGGATGTGAATATTTAACATTTGGAATCTTTGCCAATTCTTCAATTAATACATCTTTTCTTTTTTCGTACTCTTCTTTTACTTCAGCGTAGTAAGAGTCTGATGCTTTTAATGCAGATTCAACAGCTACTTGTCCAAATCTAGGTGGGCTCAATCTTGCCTGTCCAAATTTTAAAGCAGTTTGAATAACTTCTTTGTTTTTTGATACGATTGCTCCAATTCTAACACCGCACATACTATAACGCTTAGATGCAGAGTCGAGCATAATTGCTTTGTCTTCAAATCCTTGTAATTCCATTACAGAAGGCGCATAATCGCCATCATAATAAAATTCCCTGTAAACTTCATCAGAGATTAAGAATAAATCATACTTCACACAAATCTTTCTTAATTCATCTAACTCCTCTCTAGAATAGGTATATCCCGTAGGGTTGTTAGGAGAACAAATTAAAATCGCTTTTGTACGGGGTCCTATTAATTTTTCAAATTCAGCGATAGATGGTAAAGCAAAATTATCATCTATCGAAGAGGAAATTGGTTTTACAGTAATATCTGCTGCACCAGCAAAACTTGAATAGTTAGCATAAAATGGCTCAGGAACAATTACTTCATCCCAAGGGTTTAAACAACTTAATAAAATAATCATTAAAGCTTCACTAGCTCCATAAGTGATAATAATTTCGTCTGTTGTTATGTTAATATCATATTTTTTATAATATTCAACAAAAGATTCTCTAAGCGACAATTCACCTTCACTAGGGCTATATTCAACAACTTTAAAGTCTGTGTTTTTTAAATCTTCTATGGCCCATTCAGGAGTAGGTATATCAGGTTGACCAATGTTTAATTGATGAACGTATTTCCCCTCCTTTCTAGCTTGTTCAGCTAACGGGTTTAGTTTCCTTATTGGTGAAAGGGGCATATTCAAGCCTCTATCTGAAATTTTAGCCATGTTGTAAAATTAATAATTTAATTGACGGGAGTGAGGTTTACTTAAAGAGAGTTGAAAATTATCTTCAGATATTTGTAATATTTAATTTTAAGAAAAGGTATTGATAAAACTTTAACCCCTAGAAAATTGATTAGTTTTAGGCGAATAGGAATTGACTAAGGACCGCAATCTAGTGAGGCTTAATAACTCATTTAACGTTTACGAGAAGTGAAAATATTTTGAATAATATTTAGCCAAATTGAATAAAAAAAGGCGAGGATTTATATCCTCGCCTTTTTTTATTATTTGTAAGGACTAATTACTTTGCCTTCATCATTTTTAAGCATGTGTTCAGGAATGGTTTCCTGTATACATTTTGCAAGTGCTTCAATTATTGAAATCTTAAGATGTGTTCTGTGGTGGATCAAGCTTATTTCTCGCATTGGTTGAGGTCTTGAAAAGGGTTTAACAGTTCCTTCTGGCTCAATATTTTTCAACTCAATTGCCTTTAAATAAGGAACTAAAGTCATTCCAAAACCTTGTTTACTAAGCTTAATTAAAGTTTCAAAACTTCCGCTCTCTAACTTGACTCCAGCTTTATCTTTTTCATCAAACAATGAGCTACACAAATTAATTACACTGTCTCTAAAACAATGTCCTTCATGTAATAATAGAATGTCGTTAACATCCAAATCAGAGTTGTCTAAAAACTTTTCTTTAAACAACCGATGATCCATGGGTGTATAAGCCATAAACGGTTCATAGTAAAGTGGTTTTTCCATTATTCCATCCTGACTTAGGGGAGTAGCTAATATTGCTGCATCTAGTAAGCCATTTTTCAACCGTTCTAAAATAACCTTTGTTTGAAGCTCTTCAATTTGAAGGTTTACTTTTGGGTATTGTGATATAAAGCATTTTAAAAAGCGAGGTAAAAGTGTAGAGGCAACAGTAGGGATTATTGCTAATTTAAAGTCACCTGCAATCTCCCCTTTATGTAATTGAATAATCTCTTCAATTCTTCTTTCTTCGGTTATTATAATTCGAGATTGCTCCAAAATTTGTACTCCAATGTCTGTAGGTTGCAAAGGTTTTCTACTTCTGTCAAAGATGGTTACGCCCAATTCCTCTTCCAATTTATGTATTTGCATACTTAGAGTAGGTTGGGTAACAAAACAGCTTTCTGCAGCTCGCGCAAAATGCCTGTGTGTGTCAACCGCTATAATGTAATTTAACTGAGTTATCGTCATCTTGAATAGATTATAATTATCAATGATAAAGATATAAAATTTATCGAATTAATCTATTATTTGTTAAAACAAATTACTGTTTAAATTTGTTTAACTAGAATAGGTTTTACTTGAGTAATGCTTAACGTCACATTTAAAATTCAGAAATTATGGTAAAAACATTTGATAATTTAACATTAGAAGAATATATAAATTCAGGAGTTCCTGTTGTTGTAGATTTTTGGGCAGAATGGTGTAGCCCTTGCCGCATGTTAGCACCAACTATTGACCAGCTAGGTGAAGAGTTTACCGATAAAGTAAGCATAGGCAAACTAAATATTGATGATTATAAAGAGTCGGCAGCGAAATACGGCGTTAGAAGTATACCAACCGTTTTATTCTTTAACAAGGGAGAATTGATGGAGAAATTTACTGGAGTTGCTGAAAAGAAGGTGTACAGAGATAAAATTGAAGCACTGGTTAGCAAAAATTAAAAGGAAATAATCAAAGGATTAGGCTACATTTGGTCTGCAACTAAATTAAGTTGCAGAACTCTTTAAGTTCAAAATGAAAAAAGCGAAATTAATAGAAGGGAAAATAGGAATAAGCTTGTTTAAAATGAGCGTTCCCATGTTCTTTGGAATGATTGGATTCGCACTTTTCAATTTTTTCGATACTAAATTTGTTGGACAATTAGGGACTGATGCCTTGGCTGCAATCTCCTTTACAGCAAATACAATGTTGATAATGTTTGCCTTGGCCTTTGGCTTAGGTACAGGAGTCACGGCTTGTATAGCAAAAGCCATTGGAGAGGGCGATGATTTAAAAGTAAAGAGATTAACAACTGACGGTTTATTGTTAGGGGTTTTTTTAGGGACATTTCTAGTAATAGTAGGTTATCCAACAATAAGGCCTTTATTTGAGTTATTTGGAGCATCGGAAGATTTAATGCCATACATTTTTGATTATATGGAATTGTGGTATTTAGGAGTGCCATTTATTATAATCCCAATCATTGGGAATAGTGCAATGAGAGCTCAAGGAAATATGGTTATTCCTTTTCTGATTATGTTGGTCTCTATCGTTACAAATATCGTACTCGACTACGGCTTGATATTGGGGAATTTAGGAATGCCGAGATTGGAAGTTTTTGGAGCTTCATTAGCAACTTTTATCAGTCGGTTTTTAACATTAATTGCAGCATTGTTTATTCTACATTTAAAATTTCGCATGATTTCTTTCAAGGCATTTTCTGTAAAAGGAATGTTTCGTAGTTGGTCTGAAATATTAAAGATTGGGCTTCCATCTATTTTAACACAACTAATTATACCAATTGCTGTAGCATCTGTTTTAAAGTATGCAAGTGGATTTGAAAATGGAAAACAATTAGTTTCAACACTTCAAACCTCATCACGAGTAGACTTTTTTGCCATTGCTGTCATTGCGGCTTTAGGAAGCGTTTTGATACCATTTGTAGCTCAAAACTTAGGAGCGGGGAAGTTTGATCGTATAAAAGAAGCTTTAAAAATTAGCAGACTTTTTACAATTATTTGGGGATTGTTAATGACCTTGATATTTATTTTTATAAGGGATGATATTGGTCCTGTTTTTATGAAAGGAAAATCTGATCTTATTTTCTTTCAATACATGAGCGAGTACTATTGGATTGTGCCCGTGAGTTTTATTTTCCGCATGCTTTTCGTAGTAGAGACAAGTACAATTAATGCGCTTCAAAAACCTGTTTTTAGTGGTTTATTAATGCTGGGGCAAATGATCTTAATTTATATTCCATTAGCATATTGCTTAGGCGAGATGTACGATTATAAAGGAATATACTACGCATACTTAATTGCAA
Source organism: Flavobacteriales bacterium (assembly GCA_029251005.1). Lineage (GTDB taxonomy): Bacteria > Bacteroidota > Bacteroidia > Flavobacteriales_C. The sequence continues at coordinate 14,328 of JAQXEE010000136.1, forward strand.
CGATAGTAGGCGGAATAGCAAGTTATTTTATGCAGCGTAAACTGTTGGGCATAATTATCTCGCAATCGAAATTTTGATTGTTTTCTTCTTAATCTTTTCGTTTTTTAAATCCTGTACTAGTTGTCGTGCTTTGGCATAATCAACAGCAACAAAAGCGCAGTAATCAAGTACTTCAATCTTTCCTAATTCATCCTTAATTAAACCGCCTTTTTTATAAAACAAACCAACGATATCTACTTTATTAATTTTATCTTTTCTTCCCAAACCAACATATACAGTAGCATACTTAGTTTGTAAGTTAACCGTTTTAATCTTTGATAAATCAAAAGATGGTAAATCTTGACTGATGAATTCAGGGATATAATCATCTGATTTAAGCATTACAAAAGAATTTCCGTCAGAATCCATTCTAGCAGTTCTTCCATTCCTGTGAATAAAAGCATCCTCTTTTAGAGGGATTTGATAATGGATAACATTCTTAATTGCAGGAATATCAATACCCCTTGCCGCTAAATCAGTAGCAATTAAAATATTTGTACTTCCATTTCTAAGCTTAGTTAATTCTCTTTCACGGTGCTCTTGTTTTAAAGTTCCATGAAATATTCCAACAGGGATTTTATTTATTTTTAATAATTCACCAATACGCTCAACAGCCTCTCGGTGATTACAAAATATAATGGTTGGCTCATTTCCAACACGGTAAACTAAATCTTTCAAAATTTCCAGTTTATCGCTATCCTCAGCCCTAATATAAAACTGAGATAGCGTACCTTCATTTCGCTTTTCGCCAATAAACTTTAAAATTTCAGGATCAGGCATTTTCGTAAAAGAAGGTAACTCTAAATCTTCCTGTTGAGTTGCTGAAACTAAAACTCGCTTTTCAACACTATACAACTCATCAATAATAGCAGAGATGTCTTTTTCAAAACCAAGTTCAATTGCCTTATCAAATTCATCTAAAACTAATGTTTTTATCGTTCTAACATCAATAGTACCTCTTCTAAGGTGATCAGCAATTCTGCCAGGCGTACCAACAATAACCTGAGGAGAATTTAATAAATTGTTTTTCTCAACACGAATAGGATGCCCACCATAACAACAGTTTATTTTAAACCCAGTTTTCATTTGCTTAAAAACCTGTTCAATTTGTAAAGCTAGTTCACGGGCTGGTGCAATAATAACAGCCTGCGTAACCTCTGAGTTTGTTAGTGATTCAAGAATAGGTAATAGAAACGCTAACGTTTTTCCCGAACCTGTTGGTGCAATTAAAACCAATTGATCATTCGTTTTAAACTGATCAAGCATGGTTGTTTGAATAGGTTTAAGTTCGCTAAATGATAAAGTATTTAAAGCCTCTTGAGTTCGGTGTGTTGAGAATTCCATATTGTAAAGGTAAGCTTTGCAAATTCATTATCTTATCTTTGTATTATGCTTACAAATAACGACATATTAAAAAAGTTAAGAGTTGCTCATAAATTTAAAGATGAGGATATCGTTAACGTATTAAAGTTGGTTGATTTTGATATAACTAAGGGAGCTTTAAATGATCTTTTCAGAAAAGAAGATCATCCAAAATATGTTTCTGCAGGTGATCAAATCTTAAGAAATTTCTTAAATGGATTGGTTATTCATCTTCGTGGGCCTATGCCGGAGAAAAAAGCTGCGAACGAAGCTCGAAAAAGTAACACTCAGAAATAATTGTAATTAACATTCTGTATTTTTTTTACGCTATTACTACATTATTAAAAATAAGGGGCACATCAGCGTTTTTAAAATTAAAAGTTCCGAACCTTTTTCTAATAAGTAACTATAACAATAAGTGAAGGGTAAACAAACAAACAATGGATACGGAAGAAAAGGTTTTGTATAGAATTGGTATTGATTTCACTGATCAACTAGAGGAAAATGCAATTTTAGTAATAGACGCGGTGTTTTCTGTATTGGAAGATAATGTTGATTTTGTTGAGTTCCACAACCCCTTAACAACGATCGAAGATCTAGAAGAGTTAGGTGTTGCACCAAGTTTTAATGGGAGTCCGTTAGAGTCCTATTTAGAGTTTGTTTCTAACGGGAATTTATTGTTAGATCCTGTAATTTTTAAATATGGATTACCGCGTGAACTAGGATATACTTTTATCTATGAAGGTATTCATTGGTTAACGCCAACTTTGGTTTATAAATACAGCTTCAGTACTGTTTTTGAGCGCATTAGAAATGCAGATCTTTTTTACTTAAAAACACCAGGAGATCCAAAATTAAACCCCTTTTCCCCGCATTTTTTCACCAATGGAAATGATGAAGTTCCTTTGTTTTGGATAGATAATGGGAATGTTTATTTGTATATATCACCTCATGAAAAAGTTGAATTAGATTTACTACTTCCCGATCACGTTTCAGAAGTGGATGAGCTGAACGATTTTGTCTCCTCACCTGAGGTAGAGATTCATTACATTGATATAGGTGTAAATAACTAATAACAGGTAATTGTTATTTGTTGTTTTTTGCGACATTAAAATAGACCATTTTTCCTTTCTTTATAATTCTTTCATAATCGGATTCAATACTACTATCCCAATCTGATTTTGAGTGACAAATAATAAGCAGCTTTTTCATACAATAAGATTAACAATTAATTTGTTATCACAAGTTTTCGTTCCCGAACTACTTTCAACTTCTTTACCCGTTGTTTTTTTAACCTAAAAGAAGATCCTAATTAGTAAAATAACCTTCATAATTAGCGTTTATTTAAGGAAGATGA
>JAQXEE010000144.1 GCA_029251005.1 Flavobacteriales bacterium
AAATCCTTTCCTTTTCTCTTTTGAATTCAAAATTAGGATTTTGTTATTTATATCTAGGTGATTATCAAGATGCATTAGATTATTTTGATGCTGTTTCTGGTGAGAGTTTGAAGGCTAAGGATGCGGATTATTACTTTGGTCACGGATCTGCATATCAACAAGTTGGTAAATATGAGGAGGCCTTAGAGAAATACAAAGAATTTCAACAAAAAGGAAAAGGAAAGGATTTAGTTTATTTTGGGGTTGATGATAAGGTGCTACAATGCAATTTTGCCCTAATAACCAAAGAAACACCTGTTTCTGCAAATTTAGAAAACTTGGGGGATTCGGTTAATTCAAGTTTTGATGATTACCACCCTTCGTTATCTGCTGATGGAAAAACCTTTATTTTTACTTCAAGAAGAGAAGATTCTAAAGGTGGAGTTCAGTTGGACGACGGACAATATTATGAAGACGTCTACGAATCAAAATGGAATGGATTAGAAGATGAGTGGGGTGAATCAAAACCAGTAGAGGGAGCTTTAAATACAGAAGAGTATGATGCCAATTGTAGTGTATCTCCTGATGGACAATCTATTTTAGTTTATAGAAACGTTTCTTCTGAAAATAAGAAAATAATATCTCCAACTGGTGGAGGAGATATATACCTTTCTAAACTTGGAGCTACAGGAAGATGGTCTGCTCCAAAGTTAGTTGACGGAGTTAACTCCACAGCAATGGACGCAGGTGCTTGTTTGAGTTCTGACGGAAGTACAATGTATTTTATAAGTAATCGATCTGGAGTTGTTGGTGGAAGAGGGGCTCAAGGAGGTAAAGATATTTGGGTTTCAACAAAAGAAGAAGATGGTTCCTGGGGAAAACCTAAGAATATAGGAGCAGATATTAATACGAGTGGTGATGAATCTTCAGTGTTTATACATCCAAATGGTAAAACATTATTTTTCTCCTCTGAGGGTCATCCTGAAAAAAATATGGGTGGTTTTGATGTTTTTAGATCAGATTTTAAAGATGGTAAATGGTCGATTCCAGAGAATTTAGGTTTTCCTATCAATTCTCACAGAGATGAAAAGGAAATTATAATTTCAACAGATGGACAAGTTGGTTGGCTTACAAGTAGAAGAGGTATTGATAAAAAAGATTTCGATATTTATGAACTTGATTTAAAACATTACAATGTTTTTACTGGAGAGAGTGAAGTTCTTTCAATTTTGAAAGGAAAGGTAATTGATGCTAGTACAGGTTTACCAATGGAAGCTAAAATTGAAGTCAAGGAACAAGGTTCAGATGTTGTTGTATCTTTAACTTCAAATAAGGAAGGTAGTTACTTTAATACTTTTGTTTCCCATAAAACGTATGAAATTACAGTAAATCATAAAGGCTATAAGCCTTTCGCTACGAAACTAACATTAAGCGCACCGAAACCAAAGGTTGTAAAAAAGAGAAGAACAACTTCTTCAAGAAGGAAAAAGAAAAAAACGACTAAAACACATTCGGTTGAATTGAACATAGAAATTCAAAGAAATGATTCAATTGAAGTAATTAGTAAAGACTTGTTTACAACTCAGGTTGTTGTATTTAATTCTAATTCAGATGGTTATGTTATTAATGATTTCTCTAAAAATTTAATTGCGATGTTCGCTCGTCAACAAATAAAAGCACCAGCTATTGTATTAGAAGTAAGTGGTCATTTCCATGCTACAGAAGAAGCAAATATGGAAAGTAAGAAGTTGGCAGATCAAGTTGTTGCTGAACTAAAAAAGAATGAAGTTGAAACCAAATCAATTAGTGTTAGATATTTAGGTGATAGCGAACCTATCTCAGATAATGATACGGAAGTAGGAAGGGCAGAAAATCGAAGAGTAGAGATTAGGATTCTTCTTTAACCTAAACTTCAAGAAGTTAAACAAAAAGTCTAGCCAAATGGGTTAGACTTTTTTATTTTAAATAGATAACTTTTTCCTATTTCTACTTTTTAATATATTGTGCACTTATTAGTTTAAGTTATTAATTGGTAATTGTTATGATTTAACATACTAAAGAAATACAAGATTAAGATCATCTATGTATGAAAAAAGAAGAGCACTTTACAATATTTATATATAACGTTTTGGAGACCTATTAAACAAGGGCTAATCTATCTTAATCTGCTAAATGGAGGCTCAAATCTATATGAAAAAATATAGTTTTGTTTGGCAACACATAAATAAGGCTTTTGAAGATTGGAAGAGTCCCGTCAAATGTGATCTATTCTCAAAAGGTAATTGAAAACTAAATAATTAAAAGTAAGTTAGAATTTGAAATAGATATGGGGAATACCAAACTTGGATTATTATTACATGAATAACCATAATGTATATTAAGTTTTCTAATAGAAAATTTGGTCTTGTTTTAGTCAATTTCATTAAACATAAAAAAGCCGTTGATTCATCAACGGCTTTTTTATGTTTACAACTGTTTGAAATTCATACTGAATTCCAAACAGTGCTAATTTGTAGGAGGATGTTATTTTTTTACCAATTTAAAAAATTGACTTCCTGTTTCTGATTTAACTTCTATAAAGTATAAACCTGGAGTTCCTTTTAATTCAAATTGATGAATTCCAGAAACACCAAATTCTTGATATATCATTTGACCATTTGAATTGGATACTTTAATTTGAGCACTCTTTAAGGTCCCTAAATCAACATTTACCGTACCAAAACTTGGATTAGGATATGCTGAAACCTCAATGTTTTTCAGCACATCAGGTTCATTTGAATTATATGCTCTTGTTTGAAGACTTCTTGTTTTAGTAACCTTAATACTAGCAACTGCTATTGTTACAAAAACACCATTCTTGTAACCTTCAGCTTTTAACTTATAATTCCCTGCTTCCCTAGGTATCCATATGTTACTGTATGATCTTTTTGCTGTATTAACAGTGTAAGATCGAACAACTTGGTTTAAACCTCCATTTTTCTGAACAACAAACTTAATTTGATCTGCCTTGTGTAAGCTTCCAATTGTGCGGAAATGCATTCTAACCCGGCTACCTACAGCAAATGACTGACCGTTCTTAAGAAATCTAAATTTAAATTTAAGAGGGCTTTCAACTTTAACGTTTGCTCTTACATTAGCAATCATAACGCCTTTTGAGAAGGCTACTACTTTAAGTGTATAATTTCCAGCTTTTGCAGTCCATTTAAAACCATAAGCTGATTGGTTAACTCTAATGTTTGAGGTTTTTACAACAGAGCCTGTCTCTCCAAATTTTTGCACAACGAATTTTAATTGGTCGACTTTAGAGTAATCCCCTAAAAGTTTAACACTCATTTTAACTTTGTCTCCAACATTGAATTTTGATTCATCTTCAAGAAGAAGATACTTTAAATCTAAATTCGATTCAATTTCAATACCACCAATTATAGCATGTGTAACATAACTACCGTTCTTCTTTGCTGTTACTCTAAGCGAATATGTACCAGACTTACTTGGAATCCAATTGTAGTTGTAATTTAATGCATTACTAACGCTTAATGTATTTTTAACAGTGAATTCACCATCACCTTCTCTAACTAAAAACTGAACTTCATCAGCATCTAAAAGATTACCAGATAATTCAATATTTACTGGGATTTGAGTTGATGCTTGGTAAATATCTCCTGATTTAACAGAAGTAAAACTCATACTTAATGGAGTTTTGACTTCATCCACTTTAGCATCTCCGAGTAAAACATGAGTTACATATTGACTATTGTTTAAGGCTGTTACTCTAAATGAATAATTTCCAGATTCAGTAGGAGTCCAATTATAGTTGTATTCAGAAGAACTTGTTAAATTTTGCGTTTTTTGTACAACATATCCGCCATTATCTTTTTTCACTAAAAATTGAATTGAATACGCGTCTGAAAAATCGCCATCTAATTTAACACCTAAGTTTATTGTGTTTCCAACATTGTAATTATTTTCTGAAATAATTGAAGTAGAAACCATAGTCAATGGATCATGTGCTTTTTCAACATTAATATCATTAACAACAACGTGAGTAGAATATTTAGCATTCTTTAGAGCAGTAATTCTAACAGAATAATTACCAGATTCAGTAAAATTCCAACTAAAATTGTATGCTGATGATCCTGTCAGATTTTGTGTTTTTCGAACTATAAATTCACCGTCATCTTTTTTTGTTAAGTATTGGATTTGGTCAGCATCTGAAAGATCACCAACTAACTGAACATCCATATTTACAGCATCTCCAACTTTGTAAGTATTTCCTGAATTTAAAGACTTAAAATTAAGACTCAATGGAACTGAATTGCTTTTTACTGTAATATTCGTTGACACATTGGTTACATAAGACCCGTTCTTATATCCTGAAACTTTTAAGTTGTAGTTTCCAGGTTCATTAGGAGACCAGTTGTACGCATAGGTATTTTCTGTAGAATTCACTTTTTGAGTTTTACTTAATACGTAAGGATCGTTTCCTTTCTTGGTAAAAAACTTAAGTTCATCAAGTTGTGATAATGTACCAGTTACATCAGTATGCATCTGTACCTGATCACCAACATTAAAATTTTGATTATTAGTTATGGAGTTGAATGCTAGTTTTACATTTTCTTCAGAAATTGGTTCATAATCATAAACCCTAACGTAGTCAATTAACCAATGGATTGTCTTTATTTTTTGTTTCTTCCAATCACCAGGCCAAGTATGTCCCGAAACTTCTAATGTTAATTTAAGGTACTGCTTTACGTCAGCAACACCTCCTGTAGAAGTTCTCCAAGTCTCCTTATTATCAATGTAAAAAATGTATTCCTTTGGAGTCCACATTACACTAAAAATATGGTAGTTATCATCATACAAGTCTGGCCTTTGCATTTGTTTAGCATCGTGCTTGTGTTCTGGTCCATATCCATCCCAATGTAATGCATGATTTATTTGACCTTTCCAGCCATTAATAGATTCGAAAACATCAATTTCAGTTCCATCATTCCCAGAATTACCTGGCTTATTTCCATAAGGCATCATCCAAAATGCTGCCCAACCTCCTTGCATTTGAGGAACTTTACATCTTACTTCAAAATAGCCATATTTTTTATCAAATAAATTGTGTGTCCTTAATGCGCCACAATATACTTTACCATTTTTTTCTGTCACACTTAATTTCAACTGTCCATTTCCAGTCATTTGGTAATTATCAGCAGACCAGTAACTACCGTCTTGTCTATTCCAAGCCGGTGGAACCTTCCATTTTGAGGCATCGAGTGTTGCTCCATTGAATTCATCGTTCCAAACCATTCTAAGGTTGTTGGTAACTTGAGCATTTCCGTTCACACAAACAAAAAGCAGCAAAAGATTTAATATCCAGTAATTTTTCATCATAATTTACTCTAAAAAGAATGTTTTAAATAAAAATTTAATTTCTTTAAAATATTGGTTAAAACTGTTTTAATCTTATCCATTATTTTCTAGAAATATTTTAGCCATTGCAAAGCTAGGCAAAAGAAAGTAACGGCGCCAGTTGACTAATATGGTTTTGATTTGTATTTTATTCTTTCGAAAATTATTCTTTACCCATAGAACCTTACCTAACCCTTAAAAATTAAGCCTTAAATATTTTTTTAGAGTTATTTATTTTAACAGATTAATCTGCTGATTTCCTAATGTATTTATTTTAGGAAGCTAAAAAAGTAATACCTAAAAATTTTTTTATTGTATTTGAAATTATTTTAACGTCAAAAATGTATAAGGCTTAATTAACAAAATGAAACAAGAAGACCTTTTTTAATCGTAGAAAGATGAGTAGAGTTTTATTTATCATTTTTGAAAGAATAAAATACAA
>JAQXEE010000147.1 GCA_029251005.1 Flavobacteriales bacterium
CCCTACGTTATTTATTCTCCGAGCACCACTTACGAGCATTATCGAAAGCTTCTAACCAAGGTGAAACTTCGTCGTTACGATCAGCTGGGTAGTTTGCCCAGTTCCATGGGAAGATTGAACGTTCAGCGTGTGGCATCATCACTAAGTGACGTCCGTCGGTTGATGTCATCATTGCTGTGTTGTAATCCGATCCGTTTGGATTGGCAGGGTAAGCTGCGTGTCCGTATTTTCCAACGATGTTGTATTCTTGTTCAGAATATGGTAAGTTGAATTTTCCTTCACCGTGAGCGGCCCAAATACCTAATGTACTTCCGGCTAATGAACCTAACATTACCGAGTTGTTTGTCTGAATTTCAACACTTGTAAAGTTACATTCGAACTTTTGAGAGTCGTTGTGTAACATCTTAGGTTTTTCTTCATGATCAGGATTGATTAATCCTAGCTCAACAAATAACTGACAACCGTTACAAACTCCTAAACTTAATGTATCTTCTCTTGCGAAGAAATCTTTAAGCGCTTTGTTTGCTTTTTCATTGTATAAGAAAGCTCCAGCCCAACCTTTGGCAGAGCCTAAAACATCCGAGTTAGAAAAACCTCCAACAGCGGCAATCATTTGAATACCCGTTAAATCTTCACGACCAGATATTAAATCCGTCATGTGAACATCCTTCACATCAAATCCTGCTAAGAATAAAGCGTTTGCCATTTCACGCTCAGAGTTAGAACCTTTTTCACGAATAACAGCAGCTTTTGGTCTTGCACCAGAAAAATCTGGTTTAACTCCTTTGAAAGCTTCGTTGAAGTTAAAGTTTAATGCTTGTTTTTTATAGTTGTCGAAACGTAGCGTTGCTTGATCAACACCCGATTGTCTTTGGTCCAATAAGTAAGAAGTTTCGTACCAGATATCTCTTAATTGAGAGATATGGAAAGCGTTATTCCAGTCACCGTTTTTCACTTTTACAAACTCACCAGCAACTGCTTTACCAATTTTGAAAAACTCAATGTCAGCGTTGTTCAATACCGCCTCAACGGCAAGTGGTTGATCCGATTGAAAAACTAAACCACTATTTTCAGCAAATAATACTTTTATGGCATCGGCTTCACCTAGAGCAGTTAAGTCGATTTCTGCGCCTAAATTATTATCGGCGAAACACATTTCCAATAGGGCAGTGATTAAGCCACCTGCAGAAACATCATGACCAGCAGTAAGCAATCCTTTTTTGATTAAATCCTGAACTGCGTTAAATGCATTTCCGAAGAAAGTATCGTTTAATATAGATGGTGTTTCAGAACCCAACTTATTTAAAGTTTGAGCGAATGACGAACCTCCTAATTTAAAAGTATCTTGAGATAAGTTGATATAGAAAATTTCATTTCCTTCAGCCTTGCTAAATACAGGCTCAACAACTTGTTTAATATCGTCACAATGTCCAGCAGCAGAAATAACAACAGTACCCGGAGAAATAACCTCCATGTCCTTGTACTTTTGCTTCATACTTAATGAATCCTTTCCAGTTGGAACATTGATTCCTAAGTTGATAGAAAAGTCCGATACTGCCTGAACAGCTTTATATAAACGAGCGTCTTCACCTTCGTTTTTACAAGGCCACATCCAGTTTGCCGAAAGCGAAACCGATTTTAATTTATCTTGTAATGGTGCCCAAACTATGTTGGTTAACGACTCTGCAATGGCGTTTTTAGACCCTGCAACAGGATCAATCAATCCTGAGATTGGAGCATGACCGACTGAATTGGCGATTCCTTCTTTACCATTATAATCTAGTGCCATAACACCAACATCATTTAACGGTAATTGTAAAGGACCTGCACATTGTTGTTTCGCAACTTTACCAGTTACACAACGATCAACTTTGTTGGTTAACCAATCTTTACAAGCAACAGATTCTAATTTAAGAACAGCTCCTGTATATTCTAATATTTTATCAGCCGAATATTCCAAACCAGCGTAATCTCTTACAACTGTATTATCTGTCATAACCGTTTTAGGAGAAGAACCAAACATGTCGTTTAATTCTAAATCCATTGGCTTTTCACCTGTAGTAGACGATTCGAATGTAAATTTACCGTCTCCAGTAACTTCACCAACTGTATGCATAGGAGAGCGTTCACGATCGGCAACTTTTTGTAATTGCTCAACATGTTCTGCTTTGATTACTAATCCCATTCTTTCTTGAGACTCGTTTCCGATAATCTCTTTTGCAGATAGGGTAGGATCTCCAACAGGTAAGGCATCTAAATCAATTTTACCGCCTTTATTATCCACTTCTACTAATTCCGATAAACAGTTTAAGTGTCCACCAGCACCGTGATCATGAATGGAAACAATTGGATTAGCACCTGTTTCAATCATTCCACGAATAGCATTCATGGCTCTTTTTTGCATTTCAGGGTTTGAACGTTGAATTGCGTTTAATTCAATTCCGCTTTCAAATTCACCTGTGTCAGCCGAAGAAACAGCAGCTCCACCCATTCCAATTCGGTAGTTTTCACCACCCAATAAAACAACTTTATCTGTTACGTTTGGAACGTCTTTTAACGCTTCCTCTCTTTTACCATAACCGATACCACCGGCTTGCATGATTACTTTATCAAATCCTAACTTACGAGCGTCTTCTTCATGTTCGAATGTTAAAACAGATCCTGTAATTAAAGGTTGTCCGAATTTATTTCCGAAATCAGAAGCACCGTTAGAAGCTTTGATTAATATATCCATAGGAGTTTGGTACAACCACTCTCTTTCTTTCATTCCGTTTGATTCCCAAGGACGATTTTCGTTTAACCTTGAATAAGACGTCATATAAACCGCTGTTCCTGATAATGGTAAAGAACCTTTACCACCCGCTAAACGGTCTCTAATTTCACCTCCTGATCCTGTTGCGGCTCCATTAAATGGTTCAACAGTGGTAGGGAAATTATGTGTTTCTGCTTTTAAAGAAATAACCGAGTTGATTTCTTCTTCTTGGTAAAAATCAGGTTTGTCTGCCGATTTAGGGGCGAACTGCGTGATTTTTGGACCTCCAACAAACGCAACGTTATCGCTGTAAGCAGATACGATTGTATTGGTGTTTTCGGAAGATGTCTTTTTGATTAATTTAAAAAGGGAAGTTGGCATTTCTTCACCATCGATAACGAAAGTTCCGTTAAAGATCTTGTGACGACAGTGCTCTGAATTAACTTGTGAGAATCCGAAAACTTCCGAATCCGTTAGTTTTCTTCCTAATTTCTTTGCTAAACCATCTAAGTAATCAACCTCTTCAGTGTTTAAGGCTAAACCTTCTTGTTGGTTATATGCAGCGATATCTTCGATGTCCATCACAGCTTCAGGTTTGATTTCAAACGTGAAGATGTCTTGATTTACATCATTGTACTTATGTTGTAACATCGGATCGTAATCCTTACTGTCTGTATCAATCGCTTGGAATTCTTCAATTCGAATAATTCCGTCAACACCCATGTTTTGAGTAATTTCAACAGCATTGGTACTCCAAGGCGTAATCATGGCAGCACGAGGTCCTACAAAGGAACCTTCTATTGTTGAATCCTTAACGACCTCAACGTCACCAAATAACCAGTTTAATTTTGAAACATCTGCAGTTGCAATTGCTTGAACAGTTTGAACGGCAAATACCTTTTGTGAAGGATTTCCAAAGAATGTAATCATTGCATCGAAATTTATGGTGCAAAAATAAAGCTTTTTAAGAGGGAAAACTACAATTAGGATTGAGGTTTATTAACAAAGTATGAAAATTATTAAAAACCCAAAAAAACAATATCATAGCAATGGTTTTTTAACAGTCTGAGTATTCGTCAAAGCTTTGAATATTCAAGATGCGGTAGTTGGTGACGGATTGAACAAATATCAATTTATAATTAAGAAAATACTACTGGATTTAATTTTACTAAACGTTTATTTTAGCGTTTTTCAGCAAACTTTTACAAGTACAGCTTCTGGTGATGAAATTTAAGTTCTCAATCGTGTGTTTTTGAAATCACTAAAGAATCTTATTAAGAATGATTAATTCGGTTGATTAATTGTACTAGTTATTTATTTTTAACACAAACGTTTTCGAGCTAAATATCTTTACCTCTAAAGAGTGAATTATAGTTTTTATCTCATAACAACAATGCAGTTCATTTCTAAATTAAAAATCCCTTTTGTTAGTCTTTACTATCTAATCTTCTAAGTTTGTCTGGACTACAGAAAGAACTTTGCCAAACGTATAACCTAAGCCTAACCTGAATTTATTTCTAGCAGTGTCAAATTTAAGAAGGTAACTACATCTTTTAAATTGATGGCATATTCCGAAATCCATACCAAATACGAATCTGTAAGGAGCTGAGTCAAAATATATTTTGTAATTACCGTTGTTGTAATAATGTAAAAAGTCAAACTCAGGACCATAATAAAATTTCCCGCCAGCATTAACCGAAACCGTATGATTTCCTTTTTTAAATAAAGAATAACTACCGCCTAGATTTCCATTATAAAGATTAAATACTCCGAATTTAGATATGTTTACAACTTGATATTCTTGATAGTTTTGGTAAAAAAAAGCGAGTCCTAGTTGTATTCCGAATGACGGGCTGAATTTGTAAATGGCTTCAATACCTGGTGAATAAACAAATTTTGATTGTCCGTAGGTAAGCCAAACAGAAGTTGTGTTGGAAAACCCTTTCAAACCTAAAAGGATAAAACAGATTATGACCAGTATTTTAATCTTCTTCATCGATTAAATTATTGATTTTTTCTTGCATGAAATCGTTGCGCTCATTGTTAAACTGAATCAGCTGATTTATTTTTTTATTCCAATTGTGCTTCGTGATTGTGTTCCATTTTTTTTGATGTCTAGTATATTCATATTCAATGTTTTCCATTAAATTTTTAATTATATGCTTTACCCTTTCTTTTTCGAATACATAGTCAATAAAATAGGCGTATCTCTCAAGGAATTCATCTTTAAATTTATCATTTTTAATCATTTGGTTAAATAGGAAAAATCCCGATCGATGATCGCCTGCTAAATCTCCTAACCAGAATTCATTTACCTTGTTTAAATTAAAGCCTAGGTCAGTATCGTAAATAATCCAAGTCCATTTCCTAAACTCATAAGTAGTTCTATCTCTCCACCATTTTACGTTATTTTCTAATTGATCACCATTTGCAATGTAAGTTTGAGTGATAATATAGTCCATGTAACTCTCTACATTGATTTTTTCGGAAAGCTCTTCAAAGTTCTGATCGTCTTTTAAATCGTTGTTTTGAACAAAATGAATGACCTCATCTAAAAATAAATTGGTACTTCCGTCATCTGCTTTAGGAGATTGTTCATTCCCTTCTAAAATATCAACGTATTCTTCATTAACGTTGTAGGTGTATTTAAAGTGGTGAGGAGTTATCATATCCCGCATGTTGTAAATTCCCCAGTAATCGTTGTTTAAATAAACAGCGCTGGGTTTGTAGTTTTGTATTTCGGCTGCAGTAAACTCTTTTATTATTTGTGTGATGGTGGCATCCTTAATATGGGTGATTCCAAAATCGTTGCCTGAATTCCTTAAAAACAATCGTTTGTAATTATTAGCTGACTCTTCGCCGAAAAAAGGGTAGTCTGTATTTTTTTCTCCATATTCTTTACGCCAATAAATTCCAATAGACTTCATCGCGTTTGATCGAGTACAGTTTCCTTTTATTTTAAATCCAACTTTGTTAATATTTGTTTTTTCTCCATTTTGACTTAAAGTTAATTCTGCTGGAAATTCCCAGTTTTGATTATAGTTGGCAATGGAGTTGCAGTTTCCTAATGCTATCCCATTATTACCAATCACAAATAGTCCCGAATCCGGAGACCATAAATAGTCTTCATTTATGGTGATTTGAATTACTGTGATATCATGATCTAATTTCTCAAGTATTTGCTTTTTATTACAAGAAGCAAAAAAAAGCATAAAAATTATTAGGGGGTAAAATATTTGCATTACTTAGCGTGTAATATCCTATCAAGAGTTTATCTTGTAAAGGTAAACAAGTTTATTATCTCATCTATTAAAAATTTTCAACTAATTGAAAATGAGTTTATTTTATAATAATTATATAGTTTTTATTTAAGTATATACGGAGTGTGTTCGTTCATTCTGCTGACTCGCTGGCATTGGTTTTACTCCGATCGTGAACTGATATTATAAGTTGGAAGTAAAATAAGATGTGTTTTACGAAATTATTGGTAGGTTTTTAAGGAATAGCAAAGATAATTGGTTCTTCTAAATAATTGTATTTGCTCCTGGAGTTTACTAAACCAGCACTAAGAATGTCGGGTTTAACTTAGAAAATATTTTTCATCTAACTGAATATTGATTTATGGACTGTAACTGTTCGGTTTTGTTTCAGGTAACATAACAAATGCAATACTTTTAAAAGACACACTAATTTATCTTTAGGAGGTTTTATCCTTGGTATAAAGTCTATCAATTAAGATAATAAACCTCGATATACAAAATACGTATTCAAAAAAACACTCTTATTAACCTTCACAGGTGAACAAGCTTAAAGATTATAAGTAACCATCCAAAGTCATCGGCGTAGTACTATTAAACCTAACTCGACAAACTTTTGAAACATATACTCTCCATTTTTTTATTGCTGTCTTTAGTAAGTTCCTCATTTGCTCAAATTATAATAGATTACAACGACCCTCTAGCCAATGGCAAACTAATTCTACAAGTCAGAAATGACGAGGTGAAATATATTTGTCCCGAGATAATGGTCGAAAAAGGCTTGATGATTCCTTGTGATAATCAACCTGTTGTTTCTTATAATTACTTTATTAAAAGAGATGTTATCGATAGTAATTGGCTGAATGATGTTTTGCGAGTGTATGATGAATTTATTGATGTGTCAGGAGCTGAAGGTAAAACACCTTGGTTAAATTTTGAGAAGAAGGCAAGTCATTCAAATAAAGAAGATTTTACAAGTAAAGATCAAAAAACAGGTATCACTTACCGCCATCATGAAACAAGGAAGCATTTAATTGGATATACAATTGCTAACCCTAGAAAAAAGGTTTTTAACGATGAAAAAAAGTTTCAACTTCACTACGATTGGGAAGAAATGATAAAAGGGAAGTTTGAGTCATTTTATTTAGATGGCTTAAAGAGATTTCGGCATAAATATGAGATTCATAGAATCATGTCTATGGATAAAAATATAGAGGAAACTAGACTGGCATCAGCAAGTGATGTTAGAATTGTAGGATCTATAGATTCTTATTACCCCAATGGAAAAAAGAAAACAGTAGTTACATATATCGACCGACTTATAGCTGTAAAAGCAGAAGAAGATGTAGAAAGAAAAGTAACAAAAATAGTTAGAAATGGAGTTAAGTCCGAGTATTATAAAACAGGAAAACTTTTTAGTAGAGGTAACTTTAGTTTAAAAGGAATAGAAGGTAAACTTGAGTACTTCAGCCCTAAAGGTGTTGTAATTAAAGTAGAAAATTATAAATCCGGAGTTTTAAATGGAAAAGTAACTGAATACTATATTAGTGGCACCATCAAATCTAAAGGAGTATACAAAAATGGTCAAAAGATTGGTGATTTAGTGGAATTTGATGAAGACGGCAATAAAATAAATGTAGCTGAATAGTTGCAATTATATATTTTAGAAGACACTTTTTCAATAAGTTTTTTTAGAGTATTACCTTTAATTCACGACCAACCATTTCAAAAGCTATTAATGCTTTATTAAGTTGTTCGATTGAATGAGCGGAAGATAGTTGCACTCTTATTCTTGCCTTTTCTTTTGGTACTACAGGAAAGCAAAAACTAATGACGTAAACTCCATGATCTAATAGTTTTTCAGCGAATTCTGCTGCGAGTTGAGCATCATAAAGCATAATGGGGACAATAGGGTGTGTACTTGGAATAATATCAAATTTTAACTCCATTAATTTTTTTCTGAAATACAACGTATTCTCTTCTAACTTTTCGATTAGAGTTGATTGCTTATCCAGTATTTTTATTATCGAAATGCTCGTGCTTGCAATCATAGGAGCGAGCGAGTTAGAAAATAAATACGGTCTTGATTTTTGCCGAAGTAATTCAATTATTTCATTGTTCGCTACTGTAAAGCCGCCACTGGCACCTCCAAGTGATTTTCCAAAAGTCCCTGTTAAAATATCAACTCTTCCAATAACTCCGCAATACTCTATGGAGCCTCTACCTGATTTTCCAATTACTCCTGTGGCATGAGAATCATCAACCATTACTAGTGCATTATATTTATTAGCCAAGTCACATATCCCTTTGAGATTGGCAATTATACCGTCCATTGAAAATACACCATCCGTTGCAATTAATATTCTTCTTGCTCCTAAAGCTTGCTGTAACTTAGTTTCAAGATCCTCCATATTGTTGTTCTTGTAGCGATATCGTTTTGCCTTACACAATCGAATTCCGTCAATAATGGAGGCATGGTTTAGCTCATCAGATATAATAGCGTCGTTTTCGTTTAAAAGTGGTTCAAAGAGGCCTCCATTTGCATCAAAAGCAGAAGAATAGATGATTGCGTTCTCAAATCTTAAAAAGTCCGATAATTTATGCTCTAATTCTTTATGAATAGCCTGCGTTCCACAAATAAACCTAACAGAAGATAACCCGTATCCCCATTTTTCTAGAGCACCAATTGCATTCTTGATAATTGTTTTATTTGATGAGAAACCAAGGTAATTATTAGCACATAAGTTAAGCACATCAACATTTGACTTAGTTGAAATTAAATCAGATTGTGGGGTACTCATTGTTCGTTCTGATTTATATAAGCCTTGCTTTTTCAAGTCACTTATTTCGTTAGATATCTCCTTAATTATGTCTTTTATCATAGCTATGCGATATTAGAATTTTGATAATCATAGGACTTTATTTCATCAATAATGGTTTCTACCATTAATTGTAAATTATAAGAGTGGGACCAATTCCAGTCTTTCTTTGCTTCCTCGTCATTAATATATCTTGGCCATGAATCCGCAATAGCTTGCCGATGATCGGGCGCATAATTAATCACAAATTCAGGGATTATTTTTTTGATTTCAGCTGAAATCATTTGGGGACTAAAACTAAAACCAGCTAAATTATAACTAGTTCTTATTTTGATGTTTTTTGTTGGAGCCTGCATAATATTAACTGTTGCTTTTATAGCATCTTCTATATAAATCATTGGTAATATAGTGTCAGCAGATAGAAAACAAGAAAATTTGCCTGAACCTAGAGCCGAATGGAATATTTCTACAGCATAATCGGTTGTTCCCCCTCCAATATTTAATTGTGGACCAATTATACCGGGGTATCGTATAGATCGTACATCAACGGCAAATTTATGAAAGTAATAATTACAAAGGTTTTCTCCGGCTGCTTTGCTCACTCCATACATAGTAGTAGGAGTAAGGACTTGGGTTTGTTTCGCAATTTTGTTTTTTATTTCGCCTCCAAAAACAGCAATAGAACTTGGGAAAAAGAGTTTACTGACTTTTTCATCTCTACAAATATTTAAAATATTTAGAAGTCCATTAATATTGGTTTTCCAAGCTCTTTCGATATCGTTTTCTCCAGCACTTGATAAAATTGCTGCAAGATGATATATTTCAGTGACTTCATGTCGGCGTACGACACCTAATATTGATTGATAATCTAAAACATTTACTTGTTCATAGATTCTAAACTCGTTTGCGCTTAATTTAATATCTGATGCGATCACCTTAGCTTTTTGGTGCAACACAAGGTGATTGTATATTTGACTACCTACTTGTCCGCAACAACCTGTTATTAAGATAACTTTCTTCATTATTAATTTTTTAAGGTTAACAATGTGCCTGATTACCAAACTGATATTAATAAGTTTGTATCTATACTAACGGATAAAACATGAAAAATGTTATTAATTATTACTTAAGATTAAACCTTTTCTTGTGTGTTTTAAAGGTTAAAAAAAGTAGACTTTGATTATTAAGGTCTTCTTAAAATTGTGAGTTGTTTAATTAAAAAGACGCTTCATAGTCTGAATGGGAGCAAACTTAACATCAAGCTTAAAATTCTCAATTTCTAACATCAAAACCTGTGCTCTATCCTTATCTAATTCTTTTAATTCACTTGGGCTATTTACTGATCTCCAAGCTAACTCACAAAGCTCTTGCACTTTTAAAGCAAGTAGTTTTGCTTCCATTAATCCTTGTGATTGATTGCCAACCTTTACGAATTGCTCAGCAGCTTTAATCCAGGTTGCTAAAGTTGTTTTAATTTCATCCCTATTTTTACAGATTCCAGTTTTACAGTTTTGACTAACCAAAGTTTCAAAATCGTTTGCTCTAAAACTCTCAGTATAACAAGCATCTACTAGGCGATTAAGTGGATAGTGTGTAGTGTATTTCAAGAACCGATGTCTTTCATATCCTTTTAACGGTTCTAATAATTGAACGAAAGGTTGAAATTTATTAACATCAGACTGATTCGATAATTGTTTTAGTAAAATAGTTTGATTAGTAAGGTGAATTAAGCCATGTTCTTCCAGTTGATTTGAAATCGCACCAACTTTATTGTAAAAAGCATTTGTATTACAATTCTCATTCGAACTCCATAATCTTTCAGCAACAGCAAGCGTAGCAGGCCAAATACGGGAGTCGATTGTTTTTTCGTTTACCAACTCGCTCCACATTGTGGCCTCGCCACCATAAATTAATTCCTTCTCAGTTTGAGTTAAATCAGCATTTAGAGGTAAAGGATTGTTTTCATAGTAAACCTTTAAGTCGTTTGCCATATCCAAATAGTAACCGTTAGAAAGTAAACCAGCATATCCTTTTTTAGCAAAAGAATAAAGTGACTCTTTACCTCTCCATGATTGAATAGCAACAGATAAAGGAAGACTTTCTTCAAAAACCTCATCCCATCCAATCATTTTTTTACCATGTTTGGTTAGTATATCCAAAACTCTTGTATTGAAATAAGCTTGCAATTCACTATTAGAAGTGTAACTGTTTTTGTCTTTAAATTTTTGTATTTTCTTATTGTTATCCCAATCTATTCCTTTATTCTCATCACCACCAATATGTATATATTCATCAGGGAAAATAAGTGCCATTTCACCTAAAAATTCATCTAAAAAAGAGTAAGTTGATTCTTTGGCAGGATTTAAAGAAGGGTTGAAAATACCGTAATTTTTTTCAATTTGGTAATCTGCATTAGCCGAACTTAATTCTGGATACCCAACCAACCAACTTGTAGTATGTCCTGGAATATCAAATTCAGGAATTACACGAATTCCTCTTTCTTTAGCGTATTTTACGATACCTTTCATTTCTTCTTGCGTGAAGTAGTTCCCGTTACTGCCCAATTCATGTAATTTCGGGAATTTCTTAGATTCAATTCTAAATCCTTGGTCTTCGGTTAAATGCATGTGTAGTACATTCATTTTAACAGCAGCCATTGCATCGATATTTCTTTTAATTACATGAGTAGGAATCCAATGACGACAAACATCTATCAACAAACCTCTCCAAGGAAATCGAGGACTATCTGAAATCATACAGCTTTTAACATAGGCAGTTTTGCCTGTTCTTTGTATTAACTGTAAAAGTGTTTCTAACCCACGATAAGCTCCAATATTGTTATTAGCAGTAATGATAATTTTGTTTTGATTAACCTCTAATTTATAGCTTTCATCGCTTCCTAACTTAATCGTATCAACGAAGGTTTCTGTTTGAATTAAAATTTCATGAGCGCTTAATGTATCCTGTAGTTGCGTTGTATTTAAGAAAACACCCGATCTGTTTTGGAATCTTTGAACAAAACGTTGCACGTACTTATTTAACTCAGGAGAGGAGAGGCTTAATCTTATAAGTGTGTTTTTTGAAATAGTAAACGCTCCTTTCGAAGTATTAATTGATTTAGGTTGAGGAAGTAAATCTTGAGCTTTTGTTGTACTTACTATAATTGCAAGTAAAAAAAATATTTTTTTCATATGTATTAGGCTTTTACCTCTAATTTATTAGGTAGAAGAGTTTTACCAATCAAAGTTGTAATCAAAATTAATCCCATAAAAACACCAATAGTTGGAACTGTAGGTATGTCAAAAAGAACTGCTAACAAATGTCCAGAGATACAGCTGATTATTCCAAACAATATTGAGATAACCAAAAAGGATTTAAGTTTTCGTGTAATTAAATTTGCAAAAGAGGCTGGTATAACGAGCAGACCGATAACCATAATAGCACCAACACTATCAAAGCTATATACAGTTGAAATACTTGTTAAACCTAACAATAAGTAACTCCAAAAGGGAATTGAAATCCCTAATGTTTGGGCGAAACCCTTATCAAAACTTGTAATCTTAAAGCCTTTAAGTCCAAAACTAACAATGATCAAATTGATGATTGTAATGATGATTAAGTTAAACGTAGGAGTTGGAACTCCAACTGTTTTATCTACTAATGGAGTGGTGTTAATGTCTCCAAACAAAACACAATCAACATCAATATCAGCATTTTTGGCTTTTGAAGTAATTAAGATAATACCTACAGCAAATAGTAAAGTGTAGATAATTCCAATAGAACTGTCTTTTCCAAAACCACCTACACGGTTTAACCAATCAATTAATAAAATAGCAAAAATTCCAAATCCACTAGCTCCTAAAAGCATCCAAAATGAGTTGATTTCTCCAGATATTAAAAAAGCGATTACAATACCAGGAAGAACAGCATGAGACAAAGCATCACCAATTAAGCTTAGTTTTTTTAACACTAAAAAGCTCCCCAATAAACTACTGTTTATGGCAATGATACAAGCGGTTAATATAATCCAGAAATCAAACATTAGTCTTCGTAGGGTATATTTTGTTGATGAGGGTCATTTACTGGTTTACCCATTAATTTTAATAATTCAGCTTCTAATTGAGGCGTCATTATATGTTCAATCGTTTCAGCACTTTCGTGCACATGGTCACTTTGTATTTGCATAAATTTTTGCATGTACAATTCCCATAATCTGTGAATTCTAATAATTCGCTTTGCTTCAGAAATGCCTTTTTCTGTAAGCATCCATAAACTACCAGCTTTAATAGCTAGACCTTTTGTTTTTAACAAGCGTAAACCTGTTTTTAATTCATTTAAGGGAGTGAATCGGTAATTTAAAATCTCTTCAATCGTTCGGGCTTTGGTTGTTTCGGCTTCTTTCTCTCCAATTTTATACAAGTTCTTTAAAACGTTATCGGATAACATTTTCTTGGTGTTTTTTGAAGCTTTAATGTGTTTAGTGAACAGTCCTTTAGGGGAAAAGAAAGCAGAGAAAATAGCGATACTTGATAAAGAAACAATGATCCAAGGTCCTGTAGGCATATCAGGTGATAGGTAGGAGATGAAAACTCCAGCAATGCTACTAAGTGTGGCAAATAGCCCTGAAATTAAAATAGACTTTTTGAAATTTTTAGTCCAGAAAAAAGCGGATGATGCAGGTGTAATAATTAAAGCACTCATTAAAATAATCCCAACAGTTTGAATTCCAATGGCGGTTGATATAATAATTAATCCTGAAATTAACCCTTGAATAAATTGTCGATTTAACCCAATGGTTTTTGAGAATTCAGGATCAAACAATGCTATTTTAAAATGTTGGTAGAAGAGGGGGATAATTGTTAAGACTAAGGCACTCATTGTCCCAAATACGTATAAATCATTACGAACGATTGTGGCCGCTTTTCCAAATAAAAAATCGGATAATCCACTTTGGTTACCATTTCCTGAATGTTGTATAATGTTTAAAAAAATAACTCCAACACTAAACATCACCGATAGCGTAATAGCAATGGCCGCATCTTTTTTAATTCGGGAAGTTTTGGAAATCCAATCAACTAAATAAACCGCTATGATTCCAGCTATGATTCCACCTGATATTAAGTACACAGGACTTTTAACGCCTGAAAGCATAAAACCAATACAAATCCCAGGAAGGATAGAGTGGGAAACAGCATCAACAATCAAAGCTTTTTTATTTAAAACGACTAATACACCAACAATACCGCAAGTGAATCCAAGCATGATGGTCCCGAACAGTACATTTGTAATGTTGGTGTCCTGAAAGGAAAAAAAGTATATAAGGTCTTTCCAAAAATCCATTATGATTCTCTAATTGGAAATTGTTTTTCTTTATAAATCTGACCAATTTGCTCTAGCATACTTAAGTTTCCACCATAAGTGTTTTGCAATATTTCGGTTGTAAAAACTTCGCTTAGGGGGCCACTGGCAACAATTCTGGTATTTAAAAAGATCATCCAGTCAAAGTAATCCATTGCCGATTGTAAATCATGATGGACAACAAAGATTGTTTTTCCATCTTCTTGTAACTGCAACAATATATCTACAATTGCCTTTTCGCTGGCCATATCAACACCAGAAAATGGTTCATCCATAAAGTATATTTCCGCTTCTTGTGCTAGTGCACGTGCAATAAATACCCGTTGCTGTTGGCCTCCGGATAATTCTGAAATATGTCGATCAGCAAAATCTAACATTTTCACTTTTTTTAAAGCTTCAACTGCAATTTGCTTGTCTTCTCTATTTAAACGTTTGAACAAACTCTTTTTTCCATAGCGTCCCATTTCAACTACATCTAAAACAGTAGTAGGGAAATCCCAGTCTACGGATTCTTTTTGTGGAACATACGCTACTTTATGACGAACTTGTTTAAGGTTTTCATTTAATATTTTAGAAAACCCACTAGCAATTGGGATTAAACCCATAATGGCTTTAAGTAAAGTGGATTTACCCGCACCGTTAGGCCCAACAATTCCAACCATTTTGCCCTTAGGGATACTAAAATCAGCATTCCATAAAACAGGCTTATTGTCATAAGCAACAGTTAAATCATGAACTTCAACAATCGGGTTTTTAACTTGCTTAATCATTCGTTAAAGCCGTTACGATTGAGTTAGTATTCATTTTAACCATTTTAATATACGTATCAGCACCACTTTTCGCATCACCTAAACCATCACTAAAAAGCATTTTACCTTTTTTCAAGTTTAGTCCTTTTGCAGAACAGCCCTCCATGACAGAATTGATATTTTTTTCAGAAACTGAATTTTCGATAAAAATTGCAGGGATTTTTTTCGCTACAATAAAGTCGGTTAGTTCTGTAATTCCTCTAATCGAAATATCCGATGCAGTTGAAATTCCTTGAACTCCTTTTACTTCAATATTAAAAGCTCTACCATAATATCCAAAGGCATCATGAGCAGTAATTAACACACGAGAAGAATCGGGGATCTTCGTTACTTCTTTTTTGATGTATGCTTCAGTTTCTCCAAGTTGTTTTACGTAAACACTCGTAGCTGAATCGATATAAGCTTTGGAAGCAGGGAACTGTTTGCCAAATTGTACTCCAGCCAACTTTATCGATTCTGAAAATAGGTTGACATCATGCCAAAAATGTGGGTCGTAAGCCGTTCCGAAATCAGTAGTTGCTCTTAATCGCTCTTTAGGGACAATATTTCCTAATCCAACAACAAACTTATTTTTACCTAACTCATGTATTGCATCAACTAGGTTTGATTCAAAATGGATTCCGTTATATATAATACCATCGGCATTCATTAAATTTTTCAACTCTGAACTTTTACTCTTATAAGTGTGCGGATCAACTCCAGGTCCCATTAATGCTTTTACTTCAAAATATGCAGGGAGAATGTTTTGCATTGCATCAGCTATCACGCCAGTGGTACAAATTATTTGTGTTTTGTTTGATTCCGCAGCTTCTCCGCAACTTGATAAGATTGAGGTGAATAAAACAAGGGATAATGCATTAATAATTTTCATACTAATTATCTTTTGAAACATTTAAATTTTTTGATACTAAATCCGAAAATGTTAATTCTGTTTTATTATTAATTTTTACTTGTATAGATTTGTCAAATTTAAAAAAGTCTAAAACCTCAATTTCAGATCCTAATTTCAGATTAATTCCATCTAGGTATCTTAGGAAATCCTTAGAATCTTCTGATACACCTGTAAGGATAGCTTCTTCACCAATTTTAAGTTCGTTTAGTTTGAATATTTTAAGTTTTGGGAAAACACCATTTTTATCGGGAATAGGGTCGCCGTGTGGATCGTTTTTAGGATAGCCTAAATACTCATCCAATTTATCTATTAGTTTTGGAGAACGAATATGCTCAAGTTGTTCTGCGATTTCATGAATTTCATCCCAGCCAAACTCCATTTTTTCCACTAAAAACACTTCCCAAAGCCGATGCTTTCTAATTACCATAAGTGCAATGTTCTCGCCTTCTTTTGTGAGTGTAGTGCCTTGGTATTTTATGTAGTTAACTAAATTTTTGTCTGATAGTTTTTTAACCATATCAGTTACGGATGAAGCTTTGGTAGACAATTCTTCTGAAATTGAATTGGTGGAAACACCTACTTTATCTTTGCCACTTAATTTAAAAATTGCCTTTAAATAATCCTCAGTTGTGCTTGTTTGCATTTTGGGAAGTTTTAGCAAAGATAAAACAATTTTAGGGTTGTCTAAATACCTAGTTTGGGGGAGTCTAAAAAAAGATTGATCAATCTTGTATAGATTGTTGGAATTTCATTACAGGAAAATGGTCAAGAAATGAAAATTACTTATCAGTCTTTCCAGTTAGTAAATGGAGGGTGATTAAAAATGATAAAAAGTTGAGCGTTAAATTTTAACCGCTCGCAAATGAAAGATCTATAGAACACCAGACTTTTAATAAGAAGACTTTATGACATAAAACTCTGAAACAGATTTTTTGTCAAGGCTTCAAAATGAACGTTACTGTTAATTGATTTGATATAAACAACTTTTAATTATAATGCTAAACCCTGTTCTTGATTTTGAATTAGACTTTTGACGTTGTTAAATTCAGTTTTAGTACCAAAAAATAATTCAATAAAATCGGGGTCATTGGACAATATGTGTAATGATCTATCGGCTATTATTTCGTTAAACGCTTTAACTAACAATTCAACATTAATTTCATCTTCTTTATTCTTAGGGTAAGCAAATAGGGCCTTGGATTCGCCAATCATTAAAATAGAGTATTCATTGTTTTTGAACTCCGATTTTATAGCAAGGTTTGTTAAACTTCCTTTTAATTGATTTGTAATACCATAAATTAAAAAAGAATAATCAATAGGGGCAGTTGAGGACCATTTATCTATTGTGACTATCTGATTATTGTAATGAAGTATGTTTTTAATCAAGGCGTTTTTCCCTTGATAAACTTCATTATTTTTGATTTTTGTAAGCGTGTTCAAATCAATAGAATCGGTTACTTCCAATTTAAAAAGATCCAACACAATTTCATCATAAGTTTCAGGTGCCGGTTTAGGAAGCATAGCTTGTTTTTGCATTTGTTTAATTAGCTCTTCATCTTTAATATATTTTCCACAATTCTTCATAAACTCTAAACAATTCATTTTTTCGAAAATGTAATGTATTTTTTTTACAACATCAGGGTTTATGATTTTATGTTTTTCCATCATTTGAATTGTCTTGATGGGAATAAGAGTATCTTTTTCCATTGCATAAACCATCGGTATGACTGGAATACTTTTTAAATATCTTTCTTTATTAGCTAATTGCTCCAAAAGAATGGGCTTTGTTTTGTTGTTTTTTGATCGCACCATATTTTGAAAAACCTTGCGGATGAAGATCCCATGCTTAAGACATATACTACTAATAGATTTAGCTTTTTCACCTCCATTATCAAGCATCATTTTTACAAAAGATTCAGCCATTGCATTCTTGTCTTTTTTTTGTTTTAAAGCAGAAATGTCTTCTGGGATCACCCATTTGGATTTATAAGTTAATAATGCAGCTGAAATTGCTTTTTCTTTAATGTTTTTAGATCGGGAATATGAAAATTGTCTTAATCCGTCGATAATATCTTTTTGTTGAGATTTAATAATTTTCTTACTTTTTATCAAATCAGTTACTTCGTCTAGTATCTTTTCGTTTTTACCTTTTCTAGCAATCCAATAAAAGTATTTCCCTTTCTGTTCTTCTTGTCCGTTGTGGAAACGATCAATAAAAGCATCTTCGTAATCTAAATTTAAAATTCCAATTGTACGTATAGCTTTACTCTCAATAGATGTTTCATTAATTAGATTTAAGATGTTTTGTTCAATCGTTTGTTCTTGTAACTGGTATTTAATTGGTTTAAATCTTAAAAACTCACTCAAGAAAATTTTGATTTCACTTATGTTTTCCGAAGTGAGAAGATTGTTAATTGAATCGTATACTAAAGAATCATGAGCAATTAGTCTTTCGGCAAGGCTTAAACTGTCTAGTCTTAACCTTTCTGCAGCGAATTTTTCGTTTATAATTTGAAGTTTTAATTCATTAATCTTTTCAAAGTCAGTAATTGTTTCAATCTCCGGCTGATTTTCAAGCGGTTTTGTTTCAATTTCTTTTACCAACTCTTTTAAAGCAACTGGCTCAGGATCTTCTCCACAAGAGTAAAGAATTGTCGAAAGTAATATTATAAGAAATGAATTTTTCATAATAAAATGGTTTAATTTTAATTCACAGCGTTGTAAAAAAATAAAATTCCATAATTAACTTCGCCGAAGTGGAGTAAAAAAACAAGCTATCTTTCACTATTACTTTAGTAATTTTTATTAGCCCCTTCGACTTAAAATTAATTCAAATATAGGTTTCTTGAATTAGCTATATAAAGATGCAATATAAGAAAAGGTTTTTAAAATGACATTTTTTCTTTATTTAAAATAATAAAAGGGATTAAAGGTGTTAAAAAGAAGCTTCTAATGCTCTTAAGAACAATTCTTTATAATTACAATTGATATCAATGTAAAAAGTTTACTAATAATTTGTTTAAACCTTAATGACAAGTATTAGTCAAGCTCAACTAAATTAGTTAAAAGAATTGTAAAAAGAATTCAGATTTTTGAATAAACACAATGCTCATAAGATTATTAATTATAGGTATGAAAGGTATTTTTCTTTAGTATGATATGTTCAGTAAGGTGAAAATTTAAGGTTGACTATGATTTTAAAAACTTCCTCGGTTATTATCAAAGATAGCATCACAGTTGCTGTTATTTAATACCCAAGAAACAATTTTTACCTTGAATTATTCGAAAGTAAGATAATCATCTCATTTCGTATTATTTTGAAAGATTGTTCAGCGTGATGGGTTTTAAAAAAAACTTTTTTAACTAAGTTTTATAAAATGTAATTGAAAAGAATTTTTTTTGAAAATATTGGAATGCAAATGACTAAAGGTTAATGAGTTTTCCTTTATAAATTGTATTTTTGTGGTATAAAATTCTAAGAAAATGGACAATCACAAATTAGAGTTGTTGAGAGAGAAGTTGGCTGGAGAGTTACATTTCGACGAAGTAATGAGAACATTATATGCTACCGACGCTTCTGCTTATCGTGAAATGCCTCTAGCTGTTGCCATTCCTAAAACAGAAGACGATTTATTTGAATTAGTAAATTTTGTTCGAGAAAATGGTTCGTCAATTATTCCAAGAACTGCAGGCACATCTTTAGCTGGACAAGTTGTTGGTGGTGGAATTGTTGTTGATGTATCCGTCCATTTTGGAGAAATTTTAGAAATTAATAAAGAAGAACATTGGGTTAGAGTTCAACCTTCGGTAATTCGTGATGATTTAAATCGGTTTTTAGCAGATTACGGATTGTTTTTTGGACCAGAAACTTCAACCAGTAGCCGATGTATGATTGGTGGAATGGTAGGGAATAATGCATGTGGTGCACGATCCGTAATTTATGGAAGTACCCGTGAACATTTGTTGGAAGTTACAGCAATTTTAGCAGATGGAACCAAAGCTATATTCAAAGATTTAACACATGAAGAGTTTTTAAATAAAGTAAATGGTATTGGAGTTGTAGGTGAAACTGAGAATCAAATTTACTTTGATATTCGTGAAATGTTATCTAATGAGGAGAACCGTGCGGAAATTGCGCGTGAGTTTCCAAAGAAATCTATACCAAGAAGAAATACTGGTTACGCGCTTGATTTATTATCAGACTCTCAACCATTTGACAAAAATGGAGATAAATTCAACTTTTGTAAGTTAATAGCAGGTTCTGAAGGGACACTTTGTTTAATAACGGAGGTGAAAATAAACTGTGTACCAGTATTGCCTAAAAATGTGGCAATGATGTGTCCACATTTTGATACAATTGATGCTTCTTTAAGAGGGACTTTAGTTGCTTTAAAGCATAATCCATCTCAGGTTGAATTAATGGATGATATTGTTTTAGAGTGTACAAAAGCAAATGCCGAACAAAAAGAAAATAGAGTTTTTGTGAACGGAGATCCTAAGGCTTTATTAATGGTAGAGTTGCATAGAGAAACTCCAGAAGAATTAGAGCAATCCTTGAAAGATTTAAGAGCTTCTTATGAAGAAGTTGGTTTAGGATATGATTTTCCCATCTTATATGGTAGTGATATTAGTAAAGCTTTGACATTAAGAAAAGCCGGTCTAGGGTTACTGGCTAACATACCTGGTGACGATAATGCTGTTCCTGTAATTGAAGATACTGCGGTTGATGTGCAGGATTTACCTGATTATATTGCTGAGTTTAATGTGATTATGGAAGGGTACGGACAAAAGTGTGTGCATTACGCCCACGCTGGATCAGGAGAGATTCATTTACGTCCGGTTTTAAACATGAAAACTGAAGAAGGACATCGATTATTCAGGAAATCTGCTGAGGATATCGCTACGCTTGTAAAAAAATATAGAGGTTCATTGAGTGGTGAACACGGGGATGGTAGGTTAAGAGCCGAGTTTATCGAAAAAATGGTAGGACCAAAAAACTACCAATTATTAAAAGATGTAAAGAAAAGCTGGGATCCAAACAGTATTTTCAATCCGAACAAGATTGTTGATGCACCCCCAATGGATACCAACTTAAGGTATAATCCAGGGCAGGACACACCGGCAATCGAAACTGTGTTTTCGTTTGAAAAAAATGAAGGCATTTTAAGAGCTGCTGAATTGTGTAACGGATCAGGTGATTGTCGTAAAAGTGAACAAAGTGGAGGAACAATGTGTCCGAGTTTCATGGCCACTAAAAATGAAAAACACACAACAAGAGCTCGTGCGAACATTATGCGTGAGGTTTTAACTAACTCAACCAAACTAAATAAGTTTGACAGTGAAGAAATCAAAGAAGTGATGGATTTGTGTTTGAGTTGCAAAGGTTGTAAAAAGGAATGTCCATCAAATGTGGATGTTGCTAAACTAAAGGCTGAGTTTTACGAGCAATACTATAAAGATAATAAGGTACCGTTCCGATCTAAAATTATTGGAAATGTAACTGCTGCTAATAGATTGGCTGCAACTATGCCAGGTGCTTACAATTTTTTCACGTCGAACAAAACGACTGGGAATTTAATAAAAGGAATAATGGGGTTCACAAAAGAACGTCCAATTCCTTCAATGGCAAAAGAGACGGTAGAGAAGTGGTATAACAAAAACAAGGCTACTAACTTTGGTGAAAACCCGGCTAAGAAATTAGGAAAGGTTATTTTCTTTACGGATGAATTCACCAACTTTAACGATGATCACGAAGGTAAAATTGCCATTAAATTATTGGCGAAATTAGGCTTCGAAGTTATTGCACCTAAAGTGAAGGAAAGTGGTAGGACTTGGTTAAGTAAAGGCTTAGTTTCGCAAGCTAAAAAACCAATTATAGAAAACATTGAAATTTTAAAAGATTTAGTTTCTGAAGGCACTCCTTTAATAGGTATTGAACCAAGTTCTATTTTAATTTTCAGGGATGAGTATTTAGATTTAACGAAAGGAACCGAGCATGAAGCTGCTCGGAAAATTGCGGACAATACGTTTTTAATGGATGAGTTTTTGAGTAAACTGGTTCAAGATGGATTGGTTACTGAGGATATGTTTACCGAGAAGGAAGAATTAATTAAACTACACGGCCATTGTCATCAAAAGGCATTATCAAGTTTAACGCATACTAAACGTATGTTATCGCTTCCTAAAAACTATACAGTGCATATTATACCAAGTGGGTGTTGCGGTATGGCAGGAAGTTTCGGGTACGAAAAAGAGCATTATGAAACGAGTGTTGCAGTAGGAGAGTTGGTGCTATTTCCAACAGTTCGTAAACAGCCTAGCGATGTAATCATTGCTGCACCTGGAACAAGTTGTCGTCACCAAATTAAAGATGGAACTGGAAGAAAAGCATATCATACCGTTGAGATATTTTACAATGCTTTAAAGTAGATTTTTACAGATATAATATCGAATCGAATTACAAGGGTAAGCTTAGCTTACCCTTTTTTATACTGTCATGCCGGACTCGATCCGGTATCTCACCGAAAAACCTAGGCTCTAGGTAACAAATATAAGTCATCTCGAACGGCAGTTCGCCAATCTTATACTTTCCTTTTTCGCCAGACAAGTCATATAAATTAAGCTTTTGTTAGTTTCGGGTTAGAAGTAAAAAAGGTTAAGTTATGAATCTAAAATATCCTCTCCAGCTCTAGGTTTTTGAGGTTTTCGAGTTTTTAAACTTAGATAAAAGGCTTGATAGGTTACAGCAATAAGAAATAATAGAACTCCGACATGAGGAACTAAGTCTCCTACTTGCAAATAACTCACAATAATCACAATTAAGGACAAACAACACAATATTGCCCCAATTAATCCTAAAACTCTAAAAGCTGTCTTTCCATACCTAAAATGAAGAAAAGGAAATACAAGAGCAAGAGCAATAATTATTAAACCAATTAACATCATCAAAATAAATTAAAATTACTTACTAAAAATGAGTGTTTAGCTGTTTGTAATATAGAATTACTCAAGAAAAAAAACTTTATTTGTTAAATAAAGAACACGGTTTATTTCAAGATATTTTCTAAAGCAGATTTTAAATTTTTATATTGAAAATTAAATCCTTTGTTAATGAGTTTTTCAGATGAGACTCTACTTCCTTTTAACAAAATTGTACTCATCTCCCCAAACACTAAGTTGAAAATAAAACTAGGGATATTTGGTAGCCAAATTGGGCGCTTCATTATTTTACCAATTAATATAGATAAGTCTTTGTTATTACTATGTTGCGGAGCTACAGAATTGTAAACACCATCAATTGAAGAGTTGGTAATCATGAAATTTATTATGCTACACATATCAGAAATGTGTATCCAAGGAACATATTGTTTCCCGCTCCCAACAATACTCCCTAAGCCGAATTTAAAGGGTTTTATTATTTCGGCCAAAGCTCCACCACTATCAGAAAGAATAATACCAATTCTTGCAATACAAACTCTTTTGGATAATGCTTCTTTTTTAAATTTTTTGGCTGAATTTTCCCATTCAAAACAAATTTCACTTAAAAAATCGTCTCCATTTTTTTGAGTTTCTTGAAAGATGTTTTCAGAGTTAAAAGAACCATAATAACCAATAGCTGATGCTGAAATAAAAGCATCGAGGGTTATGTTTTGTTTCTTAACTTCAGAGAATATTAAATTAGTACTATCAACTCTACTAGAAAGGAGTAGTTTTTTTCTTCTTTTCGACCAGCGCTTACCCGTTATTGAAGCTCCAGCTAAATGAATAATTATGTTTACGCCTTCAAGCGCTTTTGGATCAATATATTTTTGCTCAACATTCCACAAAAAATCGTTGTTTTTTTTTACTTCTCTAGTAAGGAATCGAATTGAATAATCTTTACCGTATGTTTTTTCAAAATGCTGAGCCAACATTCCTGAACTGCCCGTTATTAGAATTGTTTTTTTCATAAAGAAATATTTTTTCTAAAAAATTGTTGGGTGAGTTTCTAATTTCCTAAAAATTCTATCTTCATCTAATTTAAAAGAACCTATGTGTTTTTTATTCCAATCAGATGGAGCTATTATCGACAAGAATAAAGTATCGTTTTCTTTTTCATATAAATGGTAGTTCATACCAATTACGGGTTCGAAGTTGAACAGTGAATCATAAATTTTTTGATTCCATTCGTAAATTTCCAACATACTTTTGTACTGATTTTTTATGTCTTGAAATTTTGTTGCTAAGTGATGATTAACCTTATTACTACCAGTTTTTTTCCAATGACCTAAGTTGTCATGCTTAATACTTGGAGCCCCAACATTAGTAGTATATTCCTTAAGTGCTGCATCGTATCGGTTTGTTTGTTCGTTGAAAACAACATTATCAGGTCGTTCCTTTTTTGGTTTTTTGAGGAATTTGTGTATGTCTTTCTTTTTGGCATAAGGAAATTCATAAAGAAATTTACCTGAGAAGTATTTGCTTAAACCAGAAACACTCACTGTATTTATTGACTCTAGGTTTAATGCACCACTTTCTTCTATTGCATTGGTAGAAATTACTAGATGCTGAATAGAGCCAATAATTAAAATACATCCATTACTAATAAGTTTTTCTTCTTCGAACTTTAGACCAATTTTAATATTAGATTCTTTAACAAAAGGTGCAACAAATTCACCTTTATATTCTTCTGTGAGTTGTAAAGCTTCAAACTCTGATTCATCTTCATCAAACCTTGCTGAAGAAAAGTGTGCTTTTGCAGCGATGTTTTTATGCACTTGATTAACAGTGAAACAACCGTTTTTTTTGATGTTATTGTATGTGTGTCTCGGGGTGGAGTTAGGACGCATTATAAAACCAATTAATGCTGGTTCGGATCCTAAATGAATAACTGAAGAAACAATGGATAGATTAGTCACTCCATCACTGTTGATTGTTCCCACAAGGTTTGCTGATTTATAACCACTAACAGAGTTGATCAGGTTTACCTTGTATCTACGATCTAAATTGGAAATGTCGTTTTTACTAAAGTATTGTTCCATGTTAGGCTTTTAATTATTTTTTAGTTTTTCAATTTCATTAGCACACTCCTCTGCTTCAGCTCTTTTACTATCCGATTTGGTTCTGTCTGTTTTGGAAAGGTCAAAAGATTCTTTGAGTAAACTTTCATACTTAATTTGAAGTTTTTCTAATTCGGTTTTCTTTTTAAAAAATGATAAAAATCCCATATCTTTTTAAGTATGTGTTCCAAACAACTCAGTAAGTTTGTTGTTTCGATAAGTGAATATTTCTTTTAATTCTCGTTTTATTAAACCTTTTAATAAATTACGTCCTAACCAACCGAAAGGAACTTTAAAGTCAACAACATCTTTTATTTCCGTCCCTCCAGGAATAGATTTGAAAAAATGTTTGTGATGCCAAAGGTCATAAGGCCCGTATCGTTGTTCATCAATGAAATAACTACCTTCTTCCACTTGTGAAATTTCTGTTACCCATAGAGATGTGTAAATAGGGAATGGATTAACTTTATATTGTATTATTTGTCCTGCATATATTTTTTCGTTGGCACCAGATATGATTCTAAAATTTAATTTGTCAGGAGTTATACTTGCCAAGTTTTTTGGATTAGAGAAAAAATCCCAAGCTGTTTTATTGTCAATGGGTAAGCGCTGTACAGATGAAATTTGGTAAACTTTTCCTGTTAAAGTAATTTTCATAACCACCTTTTTGTTTAAATATATCGATTAAAGGTTAAACAAATTACTATATTAGATAAATGTATTTCTCAATCGTATAGATTTATTCTATTTGACTGATATTAAAGTAAGTAGTTATGACAAAGGTTAATGTGTTTTGGTTCAGAAGAGATATTCGCATCTCTGATAATACAGCTCTAAGAGCAGCGCTTCAAGCTGATTTACCCGTGCTGGTACTTTTTATTTTTGATGAGTCGATTTTAGGTGAATTGCCTAAAGACGACCCTAGGGTGAATTTTATTTATGATGAACTTTACAAAATAAATGAATCTCTTAAAAATATGCATTCCTCTGTTTTGGTAACAAAAGGAAATCCAGTTCTAGAATGGAAGAAATTAATATGTGAATATGAAATTAATTGTGTTTTTTCGAATCGTGATTATGAACCTTATGCACTAAAAAGGGATAATGAGATTAGGTTGTTTTTAAAAGATAACGGTATTCAATGGCAAGATTTTAAAGATCAAGTTATTCATGAAAAAAATGACATTTTAAAGAAAAATGGTGAGCCTTACACTGTATTTACACCTTACAAAAATAGATGGTTAGAAAGTTTTTCTCCTATTGAAATTGAAAAAACGAATTTCAAAAACCTTTTAAAATCAAAGAATATTTTCCCATCTAAAGAAGCCTTAGGATTTGTGGGTAATGATATTAAGGTCTTGCCGTTTACATTAAATACGACCGCTTTGTATGCTTCTCAAAGAGATTATCCTTTTAAAAATATAGGTAGTTATTTAGGTCCTCATTTGAGATTTGGGACAATAAGTATTCGTGAAATTATCATTAGTCTTGAGGGTAAATCAGAAGTTTTTATTAGCGAGTTAATATGGAGAGAATTTTTTATGCAAATTTTGTGTCATTTTCCAAAAGTTGTTTCAAATAATTTTCGATCTAAATATGATGGGATAAATTGGAGAAACAATGAAGATGAGTTTCAAAAATGGAAAGATGGTAAAACCGGATATCCGTTGGTTGATGCTGGAATGAGAGAGTTAAATAAGACTGGGTATATGCACAATAGGGTTAGAATGGTTACAGCTGGTTTTTTGTGTAAACATTTACTAATTGATTGGAAGTGGGGGGAAGCTTATTTTGCAGAAAAATTATTGGATTATGAATTGTCCTCGAATAATGGGAATTGGCAATGGGCTGCTGGTACAGGTTGCGATGCAGCTCCATATTTTAGGGTTTTTAATCCGAAACTTCAATTAGAAAAATTTGATAAGAATTGTGATTACGTTATGAAATGGGTTCCTGAATATGGAACTAGTTTTTATGCTGATCCGATTGTAGAACACAGCTTTGCTAGAAATAGGGCGATTGAAACTTACAAGACTGGAATTTTAGGATAAAAAAATTATTTTTTTGAGTATTCTAATAATCTAAATGTCGAGAAATTTATAATCTTTGATGAGTTAAATTGGTTAAGTTCTAATGAGTAAATAAGTGCATATTGCATAGCACGTTCAGTAGTAACTAAAAATGGAAAAAGGTATAAGAATTGCTTAATGGCGTGTTATTGTTTTTTAGTTGTTGCTAATTTATTTGGAGTTTAAATCTCACTTAACTATTAAACAATACGAAAACCGAAAACAATTACTAAGTCTTTTAGTTGTTAAACAGCGCTTTTTTAATTTATTGTTAAAATTGTGTGGATGCTAGTTTTTAGTGTTTCAATTTTTATTTCTTCATAAATCGTCCAACAGAAAAAGATCCGGTTTGTTCTTTTATCATTACCTGATAAACTCCTGTTGAAAGACTTGAAACATCCAAATTATGTGATGTTAAACTTGAATGACGAACTACTTTTCCTGTAACGTCAATAATTTGCATTTCACCATTAAGTTCGTTTTTAAATTGCAATACATCAATTACAGGGTTTGGGTAAATCATCATTTGGTTAAAACTTAAATCCTCAATACCAACACCACCTTCTTTAATATCAAACCAGTTTAAACCATACCATCCCTTGTTGACGTAAATTCTAAGTTGGTGCTTTCCTTCAGGTAGCTCAAGATCATAATAAATAGTTTTAAAGGTATTCCAACTTCCAGTGCTGCTAAGGGTATCTCTTAGTATTTCAACACTATCAACTAATATACTATAATCAGCAACGTTGTTCATTGCCGTTGCGTATCTAAATTCTAGTAGGTATGATTTTGTTTCGGGCACAACAATGTTGTAGTCAGTGTAGGCTCCTGTGTTTCCTCCGCCAAGTTTCATATTGTTTTCGGCATCAGAGGTAGGTCTGATTTCAGAAGCAAACATGTTGTGAAAATTCTCAGCTTCAATTCTAGTTGGAATGAAATACCCAGGTGAAGTTAATTCAACACCAAAGTTTTTTGTTAGTGAATTTGTTGAATTCTCAAATGCATTCGCTGCAACGGTTATTGTAATGTCATAAACATGAAACTGCTCATCTCCCGGATAACTGTTGCCTTTTAAAACAATTTTAACCAATGTATCATTCATCGAATAAATAGTGTCAATTAAGACTCCGTTAGGAAGGTTAGCTATTGTCCATTGATTCGTGTCAATTCCATTAATAAATGAATCATTTTCAACTTCTACAATGATTTCTCCACCATCCTCTTCAGTAATTGAAATAGTATCAGGATTGGATAAACTCAAGTAGGGAACTTCATTAAACAATTCATCATAAAGATTAACAAAGGCATAAGAATCATTACAATTCTTATCGAAATTTATCGACCAAGTCATCATTCCTCTTAGATTTGGATATCCATCCTCTTGAAGTAAGGTGTAATTACCCGGTTGTGGACCTTCACCTAGTAAATATTTCATGGTAGCATCAAGGACCTTTGGTTCCGTAAATCCCCAACCTTTACAAGAGGGAAGTCCAACACCAATTTTTGAGGCAGGCAAGCCTGAATAAACACCCAATTCATCACCTGCTGTAAAACCTTTTATAGCTGCCTCTGTTAATGCTAGAATAAAGTCTGGAGTTGATTGGCCATAAAATTCCCCATCTAAACCAGGCATAAAACCTGAATTATACAATTGAACATTCAACATGTCAATACTATCCCGTAAAGCTTCAATCATAGGTAAATAGGCACCAACATGATTATCGTTTAAAACTAGCCGCTCTGATATTCCGGCTTGTACATAATGAGTTTCAGGAGCCATGGTTAGTAAAAGCTTTTTACCATGTTTAGCATGATAATTAGCCATTATTTCTTTAATTCCTTCTACCATAAAGGTTAAGCGAGGATCACCAAAAGAATCGATCGAAAAGTTTTCGAATTGAAGAGATTTACCTTCCAGATCAATATCCAATCCATCAAAATTCCATTTATCTAGAATAGCTCCGACAGATGAAACAAATACTTCTTTTTCCTCAATAGAATCTAGTAAAATAGGGTAGGTAGCTCCACCAATACTTATGAATATTTTTTTCTCCTCATCCTGTAATTCAGTCATTTCTTTTTGAAACAAAGTAGAGTCTTGCCAGTATTTTCCTGGTTCGGGCACAAAATCCAATTCGTAGTCATTCTCGCCTTTATAACCAGCAAAGGATACCATAATCACATTGTATCTTGGATCTATTTCAGAAAAATAAACAAAATTACCGGCTGTCCAGTTTTCCCAATATCCAACCATAGCAGGGTTTGGTAATTGAGAGAATGCTTTGAGAGTGCTTAGAATAAGTAA
Organism: Flavobacteriales bacterium; assembly: GCA_029251005.1. GTDB lineage: Bacteria > Bacteroidota > Bacteroidia > Flavobacteriales_C. The sequence goes on from JAQXEE010000147.1 coordinate 29,300, forward strand.
TCCTAAATAGAATGTTTTTTTCATTTTATTGGTTTAACTAGTGATGTTAAATTAGCTTTTTTTTAATGAATCTTTACAGGTTTTTTTGGGAATATTTTAAGATTTAATTCTTGATAGTTACACCTTTTTTGTGGTTAAAAAATAGCATGTAATTTAATTTTTGACTTGTTTTATTAAGGCTAAGTCTATTCTAAAATATCACTTTTAATACAGAGGTTTTGTCTGCAACTATTATTTTTATTTTGGGTGTATTTTATATTGTGAATAAAGTATCCATTTCGAAAGTGTTTTTCTGCTCTTGGATTATCTAATAGTATTTTTTCAGTTTCCGAATCTTTTGATTGAATTTTATAGCTCCAAATGCCATCGATAAACCCATTTGTAAATGAGCCTTTTTCTAATAATGATCCATTTTTGTAAAACCGTTGAAGATATTTTAATTGATAGTCTTTAATATCATATGAGGCATAGAGTTTACTATTGTCATGAAATAACTTTTGCAACCCTTGAATTTCGTTGTTTGAATAATTAAGAATGGCCATTACTTTACCATTTTTATGATAGAATTTATATTTCCCCATGATTTTACTATCCTTTGTATTCCCTTTTAAAATCAGTTTATTGGTTGAGGATAGCACTTTTATATTACCGCTATAAGTTCCGTTAATTTTATTTCCAATAATTTTAAATTCATTGAAGTCATATTCTTTTCTTTGCATTTTTTCTTTTTCTATTGCTAAAAAGAAATGTGGTAATACAGTTATTGCAAAATCATTATCAATCAATCCCGATGTTGAATCGCTATATGAACCTAAGGTTTTATAAGATTCCAATGTTTCTTTAAAATGGTGTTTCTCAAAAAGACTGTGGTAATTGTAAAAACATCCATTTTGAAAATTACCTTTGTTTTTAAAAGCCCACATTATTTCTGGAAAATAAAACCATATTTTACTACCGTCTAGATATTTTGAATTTGTAATGATTTCTAAACCTACAATAAAGGATGAAGTCTGTTTTGTAAGCGGGTTCAGGTAATAGTCTTCCATTAATCTTATTCCGTTAATGTTAAATTCTTTCTGTGAAATAATTTTATTGATTTCGAATTGTGAAAAATATGTAAAGAATTTATGAGCTTTATAAGCTGTTAATGAGTTGTTTTTTAAACAGTTTATTATCAAATTTTGAAATCCAATAGCTTCAAATGTTGGAGGATAGCTGTTTTTGGAAACTTTAAGGATGTTATTCGAATCGATATACGTTTTACTGTGTTTTGCTTGATTTTTTAAAAGTGACCTTATAAAAGACGATTCTTCTTTTTGAACCTCAGTGCCAATCGAATCTTTGTAGTCATAAACCTTAGCATTTCCAGAGTCATAAATTCTTTTCGGAATGGATATTTGAACATTCTCTTTGTTAATTTCTTTACCATTATTGGTTTTGTAATCCCCTGAAATATAATCAAGTAAAAATAATATAGAATCTGACTCTTGTCTTAAAAAATCATTAATCATGATGTGTTTAAAGCATCTTATTCTAGCGTATTCTTGCTCTGCGTATAAAAATGAATTTGGATAGAAATTTTCATAATTCTGATCAATTATTTTATTATTTGCTCCATCGATAAAATTCCAATTATTAAATATGGTTTTTACTCGAGGTTCATTTGACAATGCTTTTTCAAAAATAAAAGGAGCATCTAACACATTTTGAGCATTTAGTACTGATATTATTAATTGAGAGGTTAAGAGTATGCTGAATAATTTCCTCATTAAATGATCGTTTTAATCATTGTAATATAAATATAAAACAAGGTTAATTGTGAATTAGGCTTATAATATTGATTAATTTAGAATAAATAATAAAGTCTTAATCAGTCGAATATGAATTGCATAATCATAAGCATCGGAGATGAATTATTAATTGGTCAAACAATCAACACTAATTCTGCTTGGATGGGTAAGGAGCTTAATGCTATTGGTGTTGATTTAACAGAGGTTCTAACAATTTCTGATAAGGAAAAAGCGATAAAAGATGCGTTAGTTTATGCCGAATCTAAAGCCTCAATAGTATTATTAACGGGTGGTTTAGGGCCAACTAAAGATGATATTACGAAGAAGGTGTTTTCTGATTATTTTGATGCGCCACTTATTCAAAATCAAGAAGCACTAAACAATGTAATTGGTTTTTTTGAGCGTTTCAGTAGAGAGATGCTACCTGTTAATGAGTTACAAGCATTAGTACCTACTGGTAGTACAATGCTGTTGAATAAAAAAGGAACAGCTCCAGGAATGTGGATGGAGAAAAATGAAACTATTTTTGCGAGTATGCCTGGTGTGCCTTATGAAATGAAGTATTTAATGTCTTTTGAGGTGTTACCTCGATTGGAGAAAAAGTTTGACTTACCATGTATTGTCCATCAAACAATGATGACTCAGGGAATAGGAGAGTCTTATGTTGCTGAAGCAATTACGGATATAGAAGACAACTTACCAAGTGACATAGGATTGGCTTATTTGCCTTCTCCGGGAATACTTAAATTAAGGTTAACAGGTAAAGGAATGGATAAGGACGATTTGAAGAATAGAATTAATGAAATATTCGATCAGATTGAATTACGAATTTCTGATTATGTATACTCAAGAGAAGAAAAGGATTTAGCGGAAATAATAGGTGAAGTACTAATAGATAAAGGGCTTACGGTTTCCACCGCTGAATCTTGTACGAGTGGAGCTATTGCTTCAAAACTTACAAGTTTTTCTGGGGCATCCAAATACTTTATGGGAGGCTTAGTAGCATATTCGAATAAAGTGAAACAGAATCAACTGAAAGTTTCTGAACAGATTTTAAATTTGGATGGAGCTGTAAGTGAGGCTTGCGTTAAACAAATGGCCATGGGTGCAAAATCTCTTTTTAATACAGATTATGCTATTGCAACTTCTGGTATTGCGGGTCCTACTGGAGGTACAGGCTTAAAACCTGTTGGCACAGTTTGGATTGCAATTGCATCTCCAAATGAAATTATTGCTGAATGTTTTCAGATGGGAGAAGGCAGAGAAAAAGTCGTTAAAAAGACTCTAATTACAGCTTTGAGTCTATTTTTGGGCCTAGTGAAATAGCTTGTTGAAAAAAAATAGTTTAATTTTTATTCTTACCCTGTGTGATCTCGATTTTTTTATCCCCAATTGATATTCGACCCTTACCTGGAATAAATAATATTAAATCCTTTATTAGAAGGATTGAGTTATTTTTAGCTTTATGAATATCCCTAATTAATCCTGGAGGAAAAGTATTACCAGTAATTCGGAATCCTTTGGGTTTAGTTGTTTCTGACGCATTTGTTACATACACCATTCCATCAACAATTGGAACTTGCCTGTTTAAACTTGTATATATCGCATCAATATTCGGGAACTTGACTAAATCCTTTTTTGGTAACGAATTAGGCCAAGCCAATTTGGATATATAAAGAGTAGGTAAGGATGGTCTATTATTTATTGGGATTTCACTTAGAGTGAACCAATTATTAGATTCTTGTTTCGGTTTTTTATTGATTGAAACATCTTCTTGATTTTCAAAAACGCCAACTTCACTTTTTGTCTCTTTTTGGTCAACAATTTCCTCTTTAGTATTTTGTTTAACAGTCTGATTTACAATCACACTTAACTTATTTTTCGCTTCTATTACTTTAATTTCAGGTTGCGTTGTTTTTATAGATGCTAAAACAGGTTGTGTAATAAAAGAGCCAGCTGAAGTTATTGGGTCTTGATTTTTAATTACAGGATTTTTAAGCTCTTTAATATTCAAACCAACAATAATACCTAAGGTAATGGCAGTGAAAACACTTGCCGAAATAGTCCATTTTTTTACTCTTGTGTAGCTTTTTGCAATAGCATTTCTTTTTTCAAGAACTTGCCCAAAATCCTTAAAGTCGTTTATGACTTTATCGGTTACTTCAGGTTTGTTTTGATATTTAAAATCGTTCATCACTTAATTGTATTAAATAATTTTTGGAGTTTTTTTAACACTCTGTGAGTTTTAACTCTTGCATTTTCAGTTGTTAACTCAAGTATTTCTCCTATTTCTTTGAATGGTCTTTCTTCAAAAAATCGCATTTCAATTAATTCTATTTCGTTCGGCTTTAGTTTAGGTAAACAAATTTTTAGCTTTTGAAGATCAATTGCGATATCGTTTTCTTCATCTTCGTCGTTTGAAAATAAATTCCAAGATTCATAAGGTATGTTTACAGTTCTTTGTTTTTGTTTCTTTCTAAATTTTGTTGCAATTTCATTATAGGCTACTCTGTAAAGCCAGGCGCTAAAAGGGTATCCTTTAAATTTGTATTTTTTCAAATTGAAAATCGCTTTAGCAAACACGTCGCTTACAATTTCCGATGCTACCTGCTCATTTTCTACACGTTGAAGTACAAACTTAAAAATTGCCATGTAGTATTTCTCATAAATGGGAGCAAACTTTGCAGGGTTGGTCGTAGCAGCTTTTAAAATGCTTTCTTCCTTTTTAATGGTACTCTTGCTTTGGTGATATATATTTTTTTGTTGCGTCAATGTTATTGTTGATGTGTTCTCATAACGGTTTTAACTAATAACGTTACAAGTTTATTTTAAGAATTAACAATAATAGTTAAAAACTATCTTTGATTAGGGTGAAATATATATTAAAATAATTTTTAAATTCGCAGTCAACACTAATTATCTGATACCATGTTAAAAAAAGTAATGTTGACTTCTTTTGCGGCTATGATTCTATTTGTTTCATGTAGAAGTACAGAAAACCCTAGTCAGATAGGAAATAGAAATAAGTTAGATATCTATCATCAACAAAAGAAAGTAAGGTGAAATTGATGGAGCAATTGGTCTCTTGTTTTTTACTAAATGTCGGTTAAAACTTCTAATTCTTTAAATTACTTGGTTTAAACCGGAACTTCCAGTACAGAATGGTTTTTACTGTTAGTTCTGTTGTTGGTAAAGCTTTTTTAAATGTTTGAAAAGTTTTCATTTCGACTTGTTTTCGCAGTCTTACTCATTTTAAATTGAACTTTTTTTTGTGATAGATCTGCTGTTAAGAGCAACTTTTTTTTTAAAACCTAAAGAATTGAAAAAAAAAAAAAAGTAGAGTAATATC
>JAQXEE010000047.1 GCA_029251005.1 Flavobacteriales bacterium
AAAAGAAGGCATACAGAAATAGGAAAAGTCCCGCCAAATGAAATATTTTATCAAAAGGCAATTGCATGCTAAATAATTAAAAGTAACTTAAACCTGTCCTATGGATGGGGAGTACCATAGTGTTTCCCAATTGTGCTTGAGAGGAAAGGCTAAAAATTAAACTTACTATTAATAATCGTAATTATTAAATAATTCATTTGGTGTTAGTTTGGGTTTATAAGTAACAATTTACTTATTATTGTTGTTATTTGAAAATGGTTTTATTGCCTTATGCGTAAAAAAGTTTCTGAACATATTCAAAGAATTCTTAACACTTTACCTAAAAATCCTGGTGTTTATCGGTATTATAACGACGAAGGCAAAATTTTATACGTTGGAAAAGCAAAAAATTTAAAAAACCGTGTAAAAAGCTATTTTACGGGTAAAGTATTTGGTAAAACTAAAGTACTGGTAAATAAAATAGCTGATATAAAATTAATTATTGTCCCTACTGAGCAAGATGCGTTACTTCTTGAAAATAATTTAATTAAAAAATATCGTCCTCCTTATAATATTCTTTTAAAGGATGATAAAACATACCCTTGGATTTGTATAAAAAAAGAAGCCTTTCCGCGCGTGTTTATCACACGTAAAGTAATAAAAGATGGTTCAGTATACTTTGGACCTTATACATCTGTTAAAATGGTTTATACCCTATTGAAACTAATTAACGGTTTATTTAAATTAAGAACTTGTAATTATCTTTTAGATGAGAATAATATAAAAAAAGAAAAATTTAAAGTCTGTCTTGAATTTCATATTGGAAATTGTCTTGGAGGTTGTGAAGGTCACGAACTAAGAGAAGATTATGATAAGAAAATAAATCAAATAAAAAACATTTTAAAGGGAAATATTAAGCAGGTAAAAGATTTTCTTATAGAACAAATGAATAATTTTTCAGATAAATTAGAATTTGAAGATGCTCAATTAATGAAAGAATCTTTATTGCAAATTGAAGATTATCAGAATAAATCAACTGTTGTCTCTAACACAATTAATAATGTTGATGTCTTTGGATTATATTCTGATGATGAGCGTTATTTTGTTAACTTTTTTAAAGTTATTGATGGAGCCATTATACAAAGTCATACTGCGGAGGTAAAAGCAAAATTGGATGAGTCTAAAAGTGATATATTAATTTACTACATACTTAGTTTAAGAGAAGAATTTAATTCCAATAGTAAAGATGTTATTATTCCTTTTGAATTAGATGTTCAACTAGATGGTATTAAATTTCTAGTTCCTAAAGTTGGGGATAAGAAGAAATTAATAGACTTATCTGTAAGAAATGCCAAATTTTATGGTTTAGAAAAAAAGAAGTCTGATATTACTCCACAAATTCCGAACGAGCGAATTTTAAGCGATTTAAAAAAGAAGCTCCATTTACAAAATTTACCTAGGCATATAGAATGTTTTGATAATAGTAATATTCAAGGTTCTTATCCTGTTAGTGCTTGCGTTGTTTTTAAAGACGGAAAACCTTCTAAAAAAGATTATCGTCATTTTAATATTAAGACAGTAGAAGGTCCAGATGACTTTGCCAGTATGGAAGAAGTTATTGAAAGAAGATATACAAGGATGTTACAAGAAGGATTGGATTTACCAAACTTAATTATTATTGATGGTGGTAAAGGTCAGCTAAGTTCATCTGTTAAGTCTTTGGAAAAATTGGGTCTTTCAGGCAAAATACCTATTGTCGGTATTGCTAAACGTCTAGAGGAAATTTTTTTTCCAGGGGATCAGTTTCCTATTTATATAGATAAGAGAAGTGAATCTTTAAAATTAATACAATTTCTTAGAAATGAAGCACATCGTTTTGGTATTACGCACCATAGAAATAGGCGAAGTAAGGCAATGATTATTTCCGAATTAGATAGTATTGTTGGTATTGGAGTTAAAACAAGAACAGATCTTCTTTCTATTTATAAGAGTGTTGATAATATTAAAAAAGCAGGTATTAATGAAGTAACAGAATTAGTTGGTCATAGTAAAGCAAAAAAAATCTTTGATTTCTTTAACTCTAAATAACCTTTATTTTTAAGAGTTGTTTATCAATAAATTTACGATTATAGGAAAAGAATTTAGTCCTATCCTTTTCATTTACACTACTTATTAATGTTGATTTTTGAATAACGTTGGTAAATATTGATTTGTTGAATTCTGAGTATTGCTCATTATCTGTAGTCATGTAATTTAGCACAATGTGCGGAAGGAAAGATTCTTTAATATCAGCATATTCTGCATAAATTGAATTGTCTGTTGCTATTATATCATTGGTATAAAAATGATAATTTTCTTCAGTATTAAATGGCGCCTCATTCATAAAGAACTTATTTGATTTTTCACATTGTTTTTCAAAGTGTAGTGAAAAATCTTTTAATGTGTTTTGAAGTTCGATTGCTTGACTCTCATCAATTAAACCTAATTCGTAATAGTATGTAATTTGGTTAGAAGTTCTTGTAAGCGTTTCTAAATTCCATATCTCATGTGTTTGAATTTGAGCGTATATAGTGTAAATCTGTTTTGTCAATTCAGCTAATTTTGCTGGTATGAAATCGTAATTAAATTTTTGTGATATTAATTCACTATCATTATTCATAACATTTAACCAATAGTGAAATTTAAAGGCTAAAAGTTTTTTATTTTGAAAAAAATGGAAAATCGGAATATCTTTAGCTGAATAATACATCGTACCTTTATTATCTTTAATTTTTCTAAGGTGATTAAGTATTTTCAGGAAGTATTCTTCTAAATTAAATGAATTCGTTTTAAATGGAAATGAGAACAGTACTGACTCAGATGAATTACTTGTAATTAATTGATCCAATGAAATATTATAATTGTTGGATATTTTAATGAGTTCGTCAAGCGTAAATGTTTTTTCTAATCTTATTCTTCGGTACGCACTATCAGAGCTTATTGATAAAGTATCCATTAATTCATCAACTAATTTATTTTTAGAATTTTTATCAATTTGATTCAATATATCTTGCTGAATATCTAGATAGTTTCTTTTTGCCATAAAATATGTTCCACGTGGAACTTTAAAGTTTATATTTTTTTGTTCCACATGGAACATATATTTAATTTTTTTCTAAATAAATCAATAAATTCGAAATATCTGAAGGACTAACACCAGAAACCCTACTTGCTTGACCAAGATTTAATGGTCTAATTTTTGTTAGTTTTTGAATTGATTCGGCAGATAAAGTTTTGATAGAGTTGTAATTAAAATTTGGATCAATTTTTATTGTATCTATTTTTTTAAGTTTATTAGCCATTTCTTGCTCCTTAAAAATATAACCTTCATATTTCATTAAAATCTCGGCTTGCTCTATTTCTTCTTGTGTTTTATTTGTCAATAATATTTCTACATTAGGATCAGCCTTTAAATCATAAATAGATAGCTGCGGACGAAGAACCAGATTGTAAGCTTTCATTTTCTGCTTAATTTCGCTACTTGTTTTTTCTTGTAAAATTGGGTTAAGAAACTTAGGTTCAATACTTGTTTCTTTAAATTTATCAATAATTGTATTTACGTTTTTTTGTTTGATTTTAACTTTATCTAAGCGGCTTTTATCTGCTAAGCCTATATTGTATCCAATTTCAGTTAAACGATCATCAGCATTATCCTGTCTAAGTAAAATTCTATATTCTGCTCTTGAAGTAAACATTCTATAGGGCTCGTCAGTTCCTTTAGTTATTAAATCGTCTATTAATACTCCGATATAAGCTTGATCTCTTCCTAATATAAAATCATTATTGGGATTATGAATACGCTTATGGGCATTTATACCTGCCATAATTCCCTGACCACTTGCTTCTTCATAACCAGTTGTACCATTTATTTGTCCAGCAAAGTATAAACCTTCAACCTGTTTTGTTTCAAGAGTATGTTTAAGTTGGGTTGGAGGGAAATAATCATATTCAATTGCATAACCAGGTCTGAACATTTTTGCATTTTCAAAACCTATGATTTTTTGCATTGCTTTTTGTTGAACATCTTCCGGCAAAGAAGTAGAAAATCCATTTACATAAACTTCAACAGTATTCCAGCCTTCTGGTTCAACAAATATTTGATGCCTATCTCTTTGAGAGAAACGTTCTATTTTGTCTTCAATTGATGGGCAATATCTTGGTCCAATACCTTCAATTCGACCAGTAAACATTGGAGATTTATCAAAGCCAGTTTTTAAAATATCGTGAACTTCTTGATTGGTGTAAGTTAACCAACAACTTCTTTGTGAAGTTAAAGCTTTAGTATCGGTGTATGAAAAACGCGGTGGATTTGAATCTCCAGGTTGTTCTTCCATTTTAGAAAAATCTAAGGATCTTGCATCAACTCTTGGAGGAGTACCGGTTTTCATTCTTCCACTTTCAAAACCCAAGGTTTCTAAGGAAGCTGTTATACCAGTTGATGCTCGTTCTGCAGCTCTTCCACCACCAAAATTTTTGTTTCCTATATGTATTTTTCCATTCAAAAATGTACCATTTGTTAGAATTACGGATTTAGCTCCAAATTCAATCCCTAACTGCGTCTTAATACCTATTATTTTATCATTTTTAACCAAAACATCTGTTACCATATCCTGCCAAAAATCTACATTTAAGTTTTGTTCTAATTTCATTCGCCAAGATTCGGCAAACATCATTCGATCAGATTGTGCTCTTGGACTCCACATTGCAGGTCCCTTACTTCTATTTAGCATTTTGGTTTGAATGGCTGTTTCATCTGTAACAATACCCATCATTCCTCCTAATGCATCTATCTCTCTAACAATTTGACCTTTAGCAATACCTCCAACAGCAGGATTACAACTCATTTGGGCTATATTGTTCATATTTAAAGTAACCAAAAGAACTTTACTTCCCAACTTTGCAGCTGCATGCGCTGCTTCACAACCAGCATGGCCTGCACCAACAACTATTACTTCGTATTCTTTGAAAAAACTCATTATATATTATATGAAATTTTAAAACTCACGCAAATTTAAATAAAAATCTTCTTTGGAGCTCATAACATTTTGGTCTTCAACGGTTTTGTCTTTATAACCGCAAAGATGCATAATGCCATGAATCATAACACGGTGTAACTCTTTATCTAAAGAAACACTAAAGTCCTTAGCATTGTCTTTAATTCTATCAATACTGATGAACATTTCGCCATTTATTAAATTACCATGGCAATAATCAAATGTAATTATGTCTGTTAAGGTATTATGGTTTAAATACTTAACGTTCATTTTGTGTAAAAAATCATCTGAACAGAAAACGTAGGATATATCACCAGGAATTTTGTTTTCAGCTGTTATAGAATAAGAAAGCCAGCTAATAATAGCCGGCTTTTCATTTAATTGAAATAAAATGTCTTCACTGCGAAAATCAAATTCACTTTGTATATCCATCTATGCTTTTTTTTCTTCTTCTTTTTCTTTTTGAACTTCTTGAAGTAGTTTATCTTCAAGGTTAAAGCTCATTGTTACTATAGCTCCTTCGTTGGCAAAATCAATGTTGTCTGCCAATTTTGTCATTAAAAAAACACCTCTACCGTGCGGTTTTTCTATGTTTTTCGGGTCAGTTGGGTCAGGTAAGTTTTGATAATCAAACCCAGGTCCTTCATCCTCAACAGTAAATTTTAAAATTGAGTCTTCAGCATAAAATCCTAAAGTAACATTTTTGTTAGGATTCGATTTGTTCCCATGGTGTATGGCATTATTAACTGCTTCAGTTAGTGCAATTAATATGTTACCGTAGTAATCCTCATTAACTTCATAGTTTTTACATACAGTATTTATTAAAACTTCAACTTGGTTTAGATTTTCTGCCTTTGAAGTAAAAGATATTTGCTGTCCCATGGATAAAAATTATTCTTCAAATGTATTAAAATATTCGCTTATTTTCCGCTTGTAATATAAATTAAAAGACGCTGGAATCGAACGAATTTCTTCTTTGTTATTTGATTTGAAACTTTTGTACGGAATAAAATCAACAGGGTTACGATTAAATGTATTTTTAGCTTGGTTAGATTTTCGTTTATCATCCAACTCCCTTTCTCTTACAGAGTTTTCGGCTTTTAAAAGTTTAGTCATTATTTCTTCTTGTCGCATAATTGTTTCGCGGGTAATGTTTTTATTAAGAATATCCCTTTCGGTTTCTTCCATTTTTTGTTTAAGATCTTCCATTTCACCCAAACCACTATTGCCTTGTTTTTTTTGTTTTTGGTCTAGTTGTTTAAGCTGCTCTTTTATTGCATTTTGTTGAGCAGACATTTGAACCAGTGACTTCGCTAAACCTATTTTACCTTTTTGTCCTTTTTTACCTGGTTTATTACCATTTTCAAGCTCTTTTTTCATTTGTTTAAGCTGTTCGGCTAGTTTTTGTTGCATTTTGTTTAAGCTTGGCATTGGTTTAGGGCTTCCTCCTCCTGGTTTGCTGCATGAGCCTGAACCTGGTTTTTTGCTTTTCATCATTTCTTTTTGCATTTGTTGCAAAGATTCATCGAGTATTAAGGCAAGATTATTTGCTGATGTCATTACATATTGTTGTTTTGCTGCAGCGTTGCGTGTTTTTCGCTCTCTTAAAAAGTCGATAGATTTATTCATATTGAATTTAATGTCCAAAATTTCCTTATTAATGAGTGACTCTAATGCTATTTGTCTTTTTGACAAGGATAGCAAGGAGTCTTCAATAATTTTGGCGCTCTCTTTTAAATCACCTTGTTTGGTTGCCAAAACTGGAAATTGAGGGTCAAATTTATTTGTCTGTTTTATTTTTTGCATTAAGTCTTCTTGTTCAAGAGAAAGGGAAATTAAATTTTCGAGTATTTGCCTTAGGCTATTGATGTCCTCTAACTGTTGTTCTTCAAGCATTTCTTCTTGCATACTTTCCAGTTTTTTTGCCAACTCTTGCATTTTTGTAGCAGCGCTTTTTTTACTCTTTGCGGATTTTTTGCGATTGTTTTTTTCTAATTCATCGCTACTTTTTTCTTGCTCTTTTTTAATTTCCTCTTGTTGCTCCTTTGTATCCTCTATTGATCGTTTATTTTCAAGCTCTTCATTTTTTTTGTTTAGCTCCTCTAGTTCTTTTTCTAATTTTTTGAATTCCTTGTTAATTTCTTCTTGTTTTTCACTTAATGTCTCTTTGGATAATTCATTAATATTTTTTGTTTTTTCAGCTAAGTCTTCTTGTTTTTCAGCAAGGTTTTCCAATTTTTTAATTGCTTCATCCAGCTTTTCGTCAAACTCTATTTGTTTAAAAAACTCAAGGGTTCGATCTAATTCTTTTTCTATTTCTTCATTACTTAAGTTTAGCTCTTCAAGCATTTCTTCAGTACTCTCTTGATTAAACTGATCCATTAACTTCTCTAGTTCCTCATATAGTTTTTTGGTTTCTTCATCTAATAACTCATCAAATAGTCTATTAATCATTTCTTGTTTTTGCGCAATTTTTTGTTCTTGAGGACTTAGTTTATCTTTTTGAAAATTGTTTTTTTCATTTTCAAATTGCAACTTTTCTAATTGTTTTTCAAAGCTCTTTTGATTTTTTAAAAAGTCTTCAACTCTTGCTTTATCTTCCCAGCCCATTTGTTTTTTATCGAGCATCATTTTTTTAATCTCTCTGAATTCCTCCTGTAAATTTTGCGCTTTATTTAAGTTTTCATTAAGTTGATCTTTTATGGCTTCAGTGTTTTCAGTTAATAATTCATTTATTTCATCCTCAGTTGGTATTTTAAATACTTTTTGGAAGCTTTTAGAAGATTTCGGTCCGTTTATGCCATCATTATCAAAAATCTCGAAATAATAAGAAAACTCGTCTCCTTTTTTAAAGCCAAGTTCTTTAACATTAATACCATGATTAAATTTATGCTGGTAGGATTTGGTAGGTATTCCTATTTGAACATTCCCAGTAGTATCTTTATTTTCGAAATGAAATAGTAATTTATTAAAACCATAATCATCGGCTATAATTCCTGAATGGAAAAGCATTAACGGATTAATGGAATCATGAAATTGATGAACTTTAATTTTAGGGAGGGCATCTTTTAAAACATTTACATAATAGTTCAAAGGATCCCCTTTAATTGTTGACTGAAGATGTGCGTTAATTTGGTATTTAAACGACTTGGCTGCGAGAATGCGAAATAGGACATCTTTGTTTCCTAGCAATTGGTGTGCTGTATCGTTTACAATAAAAATTAAGTGGTCGGCGTGTTTACTGTTAATTTTCCAGGTAATATTAGTTCCTTCTGGAACTAATAAATCTCCACTTTTATCAATAGTTTCGTCTTTTTTCTCCGTGTATTTTGGGTAATCAAGATCAATTGAAAAATTAGAAATAACAGGTTTTTCTAAAAGAGATAGTTTATAGTTTTGACTAAAAAAATTTCCTGTTTTAATTTTGAAATTAATATCATTTTGTACATTTCTAAATTTATATTCGTACTCAGAAATAGAGATTTTGTTTAAACGATATAAAGCGTTATTTGATTGAATATAAATGTTGTTGGGTACGTTGTCTCCTGTAAATTCTATTTTCAGCGTGAAGTTTTGATTTCTTATTACTGATAATTGGTCGTTTTGAAGTTTAAATTTAAAAGGGTTTTCGGGTTTAAACTCTTGGTTATATTGAATTATTCTTTTAGCGCTGTTTGTTAGAACTTCTGCGTTCCAACCTGAAAAAATAACAACAATTGATATTGGTAAAATTGTCCAACGAACAAATTTGAAAACATCATTGAATGAGACCGCGTCTTTAAACTCAAAAGGAGTTATTTTTTTTGATTTCTGAGCAATGCTAGCTATTACTAACTCGTTTTGGGTTTTTTTATTTTGAAGCTGAAGGAGGTTTAAAAGTTGATCTTGAATTTCGGGGAAATGATTTCCGATTATCGCTGATGCTTTTTCGTTTGATATGGTGTTAAGAATCCCTAAAAGTTTAAATAATGGCCAGATTAAAAATTTTCCCACTGAAAAAACTAATATTCCGCTAAAAGACAGTAAAATAAATAGTCTAGAAGTTGAACTGAATCTTAAGAAGTATTCAGCTAAAGCAAAAATAAAGATTAGAGAGATAGCTAAGGCTAAATTTATTATAGAACCTTTAAAGAGGTCTCTTAGGTAATATCTCTTAATAAAGACTTGAAGCTTTTTTTGAATTTCGGTTGAATATGTATTTTTCAAATTATTGTACACCGTAAGCAAAACTTAAGTTTAAAACCTTTGGAATTGTTCCGTTTTCGTATGTTAAACAATTACAAGGATCTTCTTTAAAGTTATTTAAATATCCAACAGTATAACTTACTCTAATTCCGACAGGGCGTCCCATGTATTTATACCTAACACCTGCACTAACCATTGGTCCAAACGAACTTGATTTAGCTTTGAAACCAAACGAATCTGAATACACAGCATAGTTATATCCAAACCCTCCACCAACATAACCACCAATATAGTAATCGGCTCCTGTGGTGGCTCTTTCACCGAAGTTTAATGTTAGTTCAGCAGGTAAATCAATAAAATATTGAATTATCGAACCAGCATTAGAGGCAACAAAATCAAATCCTCCGTTAAAAGGAGATCCAACAGCTAGGCTCAAGTAGTTGTTTTGCGCTAAAAAATTATATCTAGGGTATATACCAAAACCATAAAAAGGTATGGTTAAACCATTTCCAGGTTGATGGTTAAATTGATACGTTGCAAATAGCTCCGTACTCACTCCGTTAAAGTCAGGGGCAATATTGTTGTCTTGAGCGTTAAGGTTGGAGCTGAAAATAATTAATATTATGTAAAGCGTTTTTTTCATGTTTTAAAAGGTAGTTAGGTAAAACTAAAAACATATACAGCTATTGTGTTTTAGTTTGTTACTTAGTTCAAATTTAATTAATCATTTAATTAAAAGGTATTTTCGGCAAAATAAACTTAAAGATTATATTTACACTACAAATTTTAAGAGATGTCAAAAGTAAGAGTTAGATATGCGCCAAGCCCAACAGGCCCTCAACATGTTGGTGGAGTTAGAACTGCCTTGTATAACTATTTATTTGCCAAGAAATTAGGAGGGGATGTGATTCTTCGAATTGAAGATACAGATCAAAAACGATTTGTACCTGGAGCAATAGAATATATTGTGGAAAGTGTAAAATGGTGTGGATTTGACTTTGACGAAGGCGTCCATAAAGGAGGACCGTTTGGACCATATAAGCAATCGGAAAGAAAAGAAATTTACGTAAAATACGCTCAGCAGTTAATTAAGGAGGGAAAAGCTTATTACGCTTTTGACACACCTGAACAATTAAATGAAAAAAGAGCAGAAGCAGAAGCAGAGAAAAGGACATTTAAGTACGATTTCTCAACAAGAACATCAATGAACAACTCATTGGTTTTGTCCAAAGAAGAATCGAAAGCATTACTTGATTCCAATATTGAATATACGATTAGGTTTAAAATGGAGCCAGATCAAAATATTTTAGTTAGAGATTTGGTTAGAGGAAATGTTAATTTTAACTCATCAGAGTTGGATGATAAAATAATCTTCAAAAGTGATGGAATGCCAACGTATCATTTAGCAAACATTGTTGATGATCATTTAATGGAAATTTCTCATGTTATAAGAGGAGAAGAATGGCTTCCGTCAGCACCTTTACATGTTGCGCTTTATAATGCTTTTGGCTGGGATATTCCTTTATTTGCACATTTACCATTGTTAATGAAACCAACGGGGAAGGGTAAATTAAGTAAGCGTGATGGTGATGCAGGTGGTTTTCCTGTTTTCCCATTAGAATGGATAGATCCTGAAACAGGCGATGTTTCCAAAGGATATCGTGAAGAAGGATATTATTCAGATGCGTTTTTAAACATAATGTCTTTATTGGGCTGGAATTCAGGAACAGAACAAGAAATATTTAGCTTAGATGAATTAGTAGAAGCTTTTGATATAAGTAAAGTGGGTAAGTCAGGGGCTAAATTTGATCCAGATAAGGCTAAGTGGTTTAATCAACAATACCTTTGGAAAAAGTCTGATGAAGAATTAGCAATTGAATTAGCAAAAGACCTTGTTAAAAGAAATATAACCACCACTGTAGATTTATTAAAAGTGGCTGTTCAAATGAAAGAACGCGTTGTTTTTGTAAAAGACATTTATAATTCGGGAAAATACTTTTTTGAGTCACCAGTGGAATTTGATCAAAAAACAGTTAAAAAGAAATGGAAAGAACAATCAGCAGCAATTGTAGCTGATATTCTTAACGTTTTTGAAAAATCTGAATCTTTTACGTCAGCAGTTTTAGAAGCAGACTTTAAACAATATTTAGAGGAAAAAGAATTAGGCTTTGGCGTGCCGATGATTGCATTAAGATTAAGTATTACGGGAGTAGGAGGAGGTCCTTCACTTTTTAATATTGTTGAAATTTTAGGAAAGAATGAAACACTTAAGCGTTTAAAGAATAATCCAAGTAAAATAGAAGCTTTTAAAGCTGCTATCTAAACATCATTAGAAATAAGAACAGAAGATGGCTTGTTGTAAAGCGAAATAAATTTGTTTTAGTCAAGTTTCAAGTTCTTTATAATATCGCAAGTGTTATAGAATCATTTTGAGCTGATAGATTGAAAAAATGTAATAAACAACAAAGGTCCATATTTTCCTTGTTTTAATATAATGTATTGTTAAACAGGTTTATATGATTGGTCTTCGGTTGTTTTTCTGTTAGCTTAAAAGATGATGAGCACAATATTTACGCCCTAGGTTATTCTAAAGACCTATGTTTTTTTGCGTGCAAAATGTTTTTAAATTTTAGCTTCAAATATTTAGACCATCAAATAAGAGGAGAACTAGACAAAATAAAGTCAACTTTTTAATGTGGAACACTAAGCTGTTCTGAAGTTAAGTTTGATTAAAAAAGTGGAAGATATAATTATGCTTATTTACGCGCTTTATAAGTTTGCTTTTAAAAGGAACTATTTTGATGATAATAATTTTAAAAAAACATATTAATTTTTTTAAAGATCTTATTTTTATGTAGTTATGTGGTTTTACGTCTATTTAATAGACGTAAAAAATAAAATTTATAATTTTTATTTCTTTCAACCTTCATTTTATTATTTATATTTTGTTTTAAATGGGTAAAATAAAATTCTTAATTCTACTGATTATATTATTTGTTATGGGCGAAAAATTGCTTGCTCAAATGAATCCTAACCCGTGCGGTTTTCCAAATATTATTTGCGCCAAAAGTGATGAAAACGCGATTATAAACTCTTTTGGAACAGATGAAGTTGTGTATTCTTCAGTAGGAACATCTATGCCTTTTTGGTTTGCGATTGGCGACTCTATCTCGGGAGTTATAGATACTACAGTAACAACAAATCTTTTTAATCTGACAAAATTGTCAGGTCCTGGAGCAATGTTAGGTGTTTCGGGAACGCTTCCAGGGTATTATGGTTATTTAAATGACATTTCGTTTACTCAAAGTGGGACTTATGAGATCAAGGTTTCTACAAGTGGAACAGACTTTAGTTTTGAAGATGTTTTAACTTTTGTTGTTCCGCCTGAAGTTGATTTTTGCCCTGAAGCTCCTGAGGGAGGATGCGATAAAATAATGGGGAATAAATTATTTGCACAACGTAGGTCTATTGGTGTAATACCGGTGGATGCGGTTGTTCCTGTTAGAGTGGGTGTAGTCGATTCTTTATCGGGTTTAATAGACTCATCCTATTCTGGAACGATTTACGCCAATAAACTAAGTGGACCGGGATTGCTTTATGGTACTTTAAGCATGAGCGGTAAAAAATGGTTTGATTTTACTAATTTACGTCTTAGTGAGGAAGGTTTGTATACAATTAGGTTTTATGAAGCAAACCCTTCTTTGTATAGAGAGGACACTATAAATGTTATGGTTTTTGGAGCACTTACAGGGTTAAAATCGATTTTGATGGACGGGTTTAAGGTGTATCCAAACCCAGTAAATGATGTGTTTACAATTTCCTCCAAAAAGGATCTAAAGGGATCTGTTATCAACATTTTCAGCTCTTCGGGTCAAAAGGTTCTGTCTCAAGATATAACAGAAAATGGGTTTAAAGTTAGCGTTAATTCAAGTTTTTTACCGAGTGGTTTTTATTTGGTAAACATAAAAGGTTCTGCAATTGAGAATCACATTTTTAAAATTGTGAAATAATAAAAAGTATGATAAAAAAATTACATCCACTTTTGGTATTATTAATTTTTGTAATTAGTCCAAAAGTGAATGCTCAAGCTACTCCTAACCCTTGTGGTTTTCCAAATGTTACGTGTAATGAAAACGTAAGAAATGGTATAGTTAATTCATTTGGATCAAGTACAATTAATTACGCCTCTGCTGGAAGATCAATGCCTTTTTGGTTCGCAATTGGTGATACTGTAACCAACGCAATTGATACAACTACTAATGCAATTTTTCATATGTTTTTAATTAGTGGACCCGGTGAAATAAACGGCATTAAGTTTACTGGTCAAAATACACATGAATATTACGATAGTATTGTTTTTAATTTTCCCGGAACTTATTACCTCCAAGTAAATGAGGGTTTTTCTAAGTTGTTGGATACCTTAACTTTTATAGTTCCCTCAGAAGTGAGTTTTTGTTCACAAGTTCCCGGTGGGGACTGTGACTCAGTAAAAGGGAATCAAATTTTTGCATTTCGCCAGTCTAGTACTATAATTCCTGTAGACGCCGTTTTGCCAATTACTGTTGGAGTTATTGACTCGGCATCAGGATTGTTAGACACTTCTTTTGTTGGGACCATTTATGCCGAATTGGCTAATGGACCAGGTGTATTGTATGGATCTCTAAGTATGACAGGAATCCGATGGTTTAATTTCACGAATTTGCGTTTTAGCGAAGAAGGATTTTATACGGTAAGATTTTATGAAGAAAATGAATCAAAATACGCGGACGCTTTAGTTGATGTGGAAGTAATTGAATTCTCCTCGGGAATACAGGTTGTAACATTAAATGGATTTAAGGCGTATCCAAATCCAATTAATAATCAATTTATTATTTCGTCAAAAAGCGATTTGAATGGAAGTTTAATTGAAATTTTTAGTGATTCAGGAAAGCGGTTTTTATCAAAAAAAATAAACGATTCTGGAAATGAATATTTGATGAACACTACAGATTTAAAACAAGGTGTTTATTTGGTTAGGATTTCAACTAAAAATATTATCCATTCAATTTTTAAAATTGTGAAATGAAAAAACTTCACGACTTAATTAACAGTTTAAACCAAGGAGAAAAGCGATACGTTAGAATTCGTTTAAAAGGCAGCAAGTCGTCGAGTTTATTAAATGCTTATTTTGACTTTTTAAGTAAGCAAAAAAAGTATGATTTTAAGGATGTACAAAACGCTGTAAATCAATCTAAAACGCACACGCAGTCCAATTTAAGCTTATTGTATGAGGTTGTTTTAACCCATCTTTGTAGCCGTTATAGAAATAATAATTTTGAGTATGGTTTGAGGGGTAATTTATCTACAGTCAAGATTTTAATGGATAAAGGTTTTGTTACTGAAGCGAAAAGTCGTTGTAAAAAACTAATTCAAAAGGCAGAATCTAAAGAAGAATTTGAAGTATTAAGATCAGCCTATAAAGAGTACTGGAATTTACATTTACTGAACGGTGAATTGGACTTTGAATCTAATCATGAAATTCAATCTGAGTTAAAGTTAATAGGCGAAAAGGAGGAAGAACTTACTAGTTTAGAAGATAGTTACCGTTTAGTAGCGACATTGTATTATGACTATTTTTTTAAAAAAAGGGATTCGAAATGCCGCGAACAAATCAAACAAACTACAAAGCAACTTGATGATTTAAATCTAAATTCAGACAAGGCGAAACATGTATTGTTTGAAATAAAATCCATCGAATATATCGTTCATAATGATTTAGATAATCACCATGAAACACGCAAACAGCAATTAAAAAATTTGATTAACTCCTCTGTTTTTGAGACAGAGCACCTATTGCGATTAATGGTTTTAAGTAACTTGTTCACGAAGTTAAAATCTCAGGCACTTGTTAACGAGCTTAAGGCTTACTTAGTATTTACTGAGTCCTATTTTAAGCCTGTGTTAGAGGGAGATTCCGATAGTGTTTTTATGGAGAAATACTACGATATTTATTTTTCTAATCAGAGTTTTATTCAAACATGGTCGCCAAATCAAGAGCAATTAATGAAGTTATTGGACCAGTTTAAGTTTGTAATCTCAAAAAGATATTTATCCAATCCTATATTGATTGGAAGGATTTACTTGAGTTTAATAGAGCTTCAAATTATTGTAGAAAACTTCAAAGAAACAAACCCTTTATTAATTGATTTTTTTAGGATATCTAAAAAGAAAAAGTATTCTAAACATCATATTTCCGGTGATTTATTATTTTTATTGGAAAGCTATTTGCAGCGTAAAACAGATACGTTTCATAATGCAATAGGATCTTTAAATAGGAAAATTCGGAGGTACGAAATAGAACTGGATCAAGACCAAAAAACACTATTTGAATTGCTCAACGATCTTCACAAAGGGCGCTTTAAAGACGCCAAGACTTATATTGATAGAATTAGCAATAAACAAACCTATAAGCTATTTATTTATATGCTTACAAGTACGGAGTCTGTAACAGAAACCAGAGCAAAACACTTCCCTATTAATGATGCTGATTATGATGCTGATCGAGATAAATTTCTTATTTCATTATCGAAGTATTAAGTAGATTTTATTTTTGGTAGTAAATTTAGTTAGGAGCGAAAGTTTAAGTAATAAATTCGGGGTTAAAGAGGATTAAGCAAATTACTAGCTTAAGATATTTTAAACAGCTTCAAATTAATATTGATAAGAAATTTTCCCCGTAAATATGGCGCCTTATCCAGTGTTTTACAATTTGTTTCAGAAAAAAATTAACATTGGAAAGGGAGGATGCGATTGAGCTTGAAAATATTGGTTTTTACAGAAGTTCAAACAAATAAGTTAGTATTTGATTTTGGGTCACATTAAGTGTTATTTGTGGACTACATTGATGCGTTTAAAAAGTGATGAATAAATTCAGTATTTTATTGAAAACAAAGCTGAAACGAGTAACATTTGATTTTTTGGAAAAACTGTTCAAATTGGGTTTTTTTGTTGATTTAAGGGTTCACTAAACCTTTTTTCTATTGATAAGTTTGTCGAAAGATTGCGAACCATTAATAACAATAAAATGATAGTCTGTTAAGAAGTAACTATTTTTTAAAACACCTTTTTTGTTCTATTAAGTAGCTTAATAATAAGTGTTTATTAATATTTAATTTTTTTAAAAAAACGTAAAAACCAATTTTAATGATTTTATTTTTGCTGTTTTCTTCTTAATTTACAAAGCCTTACACAATTTGCTAGCGAAACTTGTAGGGTAATTATCAGTACACTAAAGTCTTATGATGCGCTCAGTTATTACTAGTTATTTAATTGCACTTCTTTCCTTGGTTTCTTTTGGAGTTGAAGCTCAAACAGTTAACGATGGGTTAAACCCAGGATCTGCTTTTACATCTTTAGAAGAAGCTCTAGAGGTTCCTGCTGCAGGTGTATACTGGTTTGATTTTGGCGGATTTGCTTTTTCAACTTTTGTAGATGCAAACGGTTATGTCCAAGTTGCCTTCGATCAAGGCGATGGACTTGGAGCTTTACAAGAAATGCCATTTCTAGACAACAATATTAGCGGTGTTTTATTAGATTTTATTTTATTAAACATCCTTGATATTGCTGAAATTAGAATATCCCATTCTGGTGGCTTATTAGATGTTTCTACTCAAAATACAGATTTAATAAGTAAATTAAAGAACAACCAACCATTGAATAATGGTTTGGTTGATGAAGCTTTTAATCGTGAATGGGTAGGAGTTGGTGCAGATGCGATGAACAGAGCTTCGGGTGTTGCAGCTTGTCTTGGGGAAGCCACATCAACTCTCTCTGAAACAATATTTTTTCCTTGTGGTGATACTGAAGGTATGCATTGGGAACCAAGTAAGGGCATACAGCGCCTTGAGTTTAGCGCTGGTGAAATAGGTAATACTGAAAGCTTTACGCTTTGGGTAAAGGCCGAACAATCAAAAGGATGTAATGACAACGATGATGATGGCATTTGTGATTATATAGATTTAGATGATGACAACGATGGCATTTTAGATGCAGATGAATGTCCAAATACATTGGTAAGTAAGTCATTTGAAACAAGTGGAGGAACAACAACTACTTTTTTAGCACCAAGCGCAGACGGAGGGTTTAGGTTTGATATTTTTAAGCTAGATAATTCGTTTAATTTAAATGTAAACGGAAGCGATGTGGTTACGAACCAAATTCAATGTGAAGGAGGCGGGGCTTCCGGTGAATCGCTATTGGTTTTTTCTGCTGATAATACTGGATTTGGACAAGGAGGTAATGATAACGTTTGGGTCATTAATGGAGATGCTAATGAACCTGTAGTGAGGCTAATAATTGGCCCTAATGGGGAGGTTTCTTTTCAAGGGAAAAGAAATTCAGGAAGAGGTTTAGAGTCCATGGAGATTTTGAGCGGAGATCCCCAACCAATTAATGTTACTTGGAACACTTCTGGTAATAATACTGTTGTTTTGTCTCAAGCAGTCAAAGGAGCTACTAATATTTCAGGAGAAGGGAATGGAGTAGTACTTTGTGTCACTGATACAGATGGCGACGGAATTTTAAATTCTTTCGATAGTGATAGTGACGGCGATGGATGTCCAGATGCAGTTGAAGGAAGTGCTGATTTTAAGTTAACGGACGTTAATGGTGATGGTCTTCTCGTTGGAGCAATTGATGCAAATGGAGTTCCTCTAGTTGGAAATGGAGGTCAGAATGTAGGGTCGAGTGTAGATGAAAATATAAAGTCAAACGAATGTGGCTGTGATGATAGTGACAACGACGGAGTTTGTGATGATATAGATTTAGATGATGACAACGATGGGATTTTGGATGTTGACGAATGTATGGAAAGTAATTTTCATTGGTCATCTCAACCTGCGGTCAGCGGTAAAACAGCCACAGGAACAATTAATGGGGTTGGGTATACATATACTTCATCAATAAATATTGAAACTACCCCTTCAATTTTTCAATATGAAACCTTTCCAAGTTCATTTGATATTCCTAATATCACAGTAATAAAAAATAGATTTGCATCAGAAAATACAATTGTATTTGATACGCCAATACAAAACCCAACCCTTCTTTTTTCATCTATTGGAGGAGGAAATACAGTTCCTATAAATTTTGCGCAACCCATTGAAGTTCTGTTTGAAAGCGGACCTTTAAATGTTATTTCAGCCAACCAAATATCAGGTAAAGAGGTTGATCTTATAGTTAGGTTAAATGGTACTTATGAAAGTATTTCGTTTGATTATATGGCTGATGAGAATTATGTGAATTTTACTTTTGGTGCTGATTTTGCAACTTTTTGCGACACAGATAACGATGGAACACCTGATTATCTTGATACTGACAGCGACAATGATGGCTGTACAGATGCAGTTGAAGGAGATGCAGGTTTCAAGTTAACAGATGTAAACGGTAATGACATACTTGCAGGTGCTATAGATGCTAATGGAGTTCCTGTAGCTGCTGCAGGCGGACAGGGAAAAGGATCGAGTGACGATGCAGCTATTGAAGCTTTAGTTTGTGCTGCTTGCGACGTTGAAAAACCAGCCATTAACGGTGTAGATGGTCAGGCATTTCATAGCTTTTATTTTGATGCTGATCAACTGCTAAATGAAACAGTAAATGGGTTAGCTGCTGGAGAGAAGTATAAAGTAAAAGTTACCGGAACTTGGAGTATTTGGAGTAGTGATCCCACTAAAAATGTTTTAGATGCTGCTTACAGATACAAGCAAAAAAACGCTAGTGCTGATATTGTTCCGATAGCTGGAATTTCTTGGCAGATTAATGGTGCATCACCAAGCCGACCAGTTCCTGATGTTTATAATGCTGAGCATACATACTTTTTTGAGCCAATTGCAACAGGAAATGGAGAGGTTTTCTTTTTTTCAGATAATAATTATGGTGATAATGGTGGCGGGATGAATTTCGAATTTTATAAAATTTTGGATACCATAAGAGTGTGTGCGTCAAATACGAATACACTATTAACTGAATATGCAGATGGGCAAGATTTAAAATGGTATAGCTCTGAAACGAGTAACGACGGTACAGTAACTGTTCCAAATATTGATAATAACGTACCTAGATTAAGTGAATATTGGGTGACCCAAACAATTAATGGTTGTGAAAGCGATAGAATTCAAATTCTTTATTTAGTAAAACCACTACCTGTTGTTGAATTGGGTGTTGATATCGATCTTTGTTCTGGGGAGTCGGTTATTTTAAACGCTGGTAACCATGCAAGTTATTTATGGAATACAACCGCGATTACTTCAGATATTGAAGTGGCTACAACGGGGAGTTATTCAGTTGAAGTAACTAACTCTAAAGGCTGTAAGGCAACTAGTGTTATAGAAGTTACAGTAGCTTCCTGTACCATCAATTATATTAAAACTGATACGCTTTATGTTTGTGATGAAGATTCAATATTAATTAATGCAAACGAAGTAACTACAGAAGTTTGGGGTGGTGATGAAGGATTTACGTTAGTTAACGATAGTACAATAAAAGTTTCGCCCACTGTAAATTCATATTATTTTATTGGAGATAAGGGCGGTAAATCAATAGGCGAGAATCTTATTGTAAATGGTGATTTTGAAAATGGTAATACTGGATTTACAACCGAATATCAGGAAAAATGTACTCCTACTCAAGGACCTGGTAAATTTTGTATAAATAATAATCCGAAAAATGTCCACGGAGGTTTTTCCGCCTGTGGAGATCACACTTCAGGAACGGGTAATATGTATATAGCTAACGGCGCACCTGTAGCTGGACAAAAAGTTTGGTGTCAGACAGTTGCAACCGAAACCAATAAAGAATATGAGTTTTCTTCTTGGGTAGCAAGTGTTGTTGGGCAAAATCCTCCAAATTTTGAATTCCGTGTAAATGGAGTTTCAATAGGAGCTTTAACAGCTAATGTAGGAAGTTGTCAATGGGATCAATATGCAGCTATATGGGAATCTGGAAATACAACATCCGTTGAGATTTGCTTAACTAATGAAAATACTGTGGGGTCTGGAAACGACTTTGCTGTGGACGATATCTCATTTGCACCAATTCACTACACTGCATCAGGAGGGGATTCAGTTTTTGTAATTGTGAGCGAAAATCCAGTTGTTAATTTAGGAAGTGATACTGCTATTTGTGACGAAGAAACGTTAAAAATTAATGCTGGTAATTATGCAAGTTACTTATGGAATACAACTGAGACTACATCAAATATTGAAGTGGCTGCAACTAAGACTTACTCTGTTGAAGTAACAGACTCTAAAGGTTGTGTTGGACGTGATACTTTAAGTGTTGTTGTAGAGCAATGTCAAGAGCGATTATGTGGTGGCGATATTAATTTTAACACATGGGCTCAATCGGGATTATCAACAGATGGTAATTGGGTGGTTTCTAGCGATGGGAGTAGTGTAAATCAAACTATTAACGGAGTTCCAACTTTTTATAATGGAAAAAAGGATTACTTGAATGTTAAGTTTTCCGGTAAAATGAGAACTGATTTTACAGGTGATGATGATTTTATGGGAATGGTATTTGGATATCAGGGTGATGTATTATCTGCGAATTATCCAATCCAATTAAAAACTTATGTTTTCGGCTGGAAGCAAAAAAACCAAGTTGTATTCGGTAATGATTGGCCAGAGGGTTTTTCTTTGATAGAGGTAAATAAAACAGTTAATACAAAGCAAGAATTTTATGAAGCGTTCACTGCCCCTTTTACTGGTTCAACAGTTTTAGCTTCTGATTATGGATTAGGCAAGGGATATACAACAGGTATTGATTATGATGTTTCTATAGAATTTACTTCTACGAAAATAAAAATATATGTTGACAATAATTTAATATTCGACGTTGACGGTTGTTTTGACTCAGGTAAAATAGGGTTTTATAACTTTAGTCAACCAGATGTTACTTATTCGGATTTTGAATATCAATTTATTAGTGATATTGCTGTTTCTGATGACACTCTGTGTATTGGTGAAGAAATTGAGTTGGATTTAACTTGTAATCAAACAAATTTCTATCCAGACGGAACAATCTTTAGTTGGGATTTAGATGACGGTACAAAATCAAATTTAGAGGAAATTGACCATACATACCAAACTCCCGGCGTTTATGATTTAGAGCTTATTGTTTCCGATGGAATAGGGTGTTCTGATACTGCTACACAAAAAGTTTATGTATCTGCTTATCCGATTAGGCAATTAGGTAATGATACTACTATTTGTGCGGATTCATTAATAACCTTAGACGCAGACGGCAAAACAGGTAATACTTATTTATGGAGTACAAATGAAACTACAAAAAAAATTACGGTAAATAATACAGGTGAGTATCGTGTTAACGTAGTTAATTGGGCTGATTGTATTATTAAGGATACCATCAATGTTACAAAGCAAGGATTGCCGATAGTTGATTTAGGTAACGATACTACTATTTGTGCGGATTCTACAATATTATTTACTGTTAAAACAGGTGCAGTATGGAGTTGGAGTAACGGAGTTAAAACACAAGTTACAACAGCGAATTCAACAGGAGAATACAGTGTAATTGTAGAGGATGAGATAGGTTGTACTAGTTATGATACAATTCACCTTGAGCTGCAAGATCTTCCAATTGTAGATTTAGGAAATGATACTACTATATGTGCTGATTCATCCATAACATTTCATGTAAAAGAAGGGGTGTATTGGAATTGGAGTAATGGTGACAAAACCCAAAAAACATCAGGGATAAGCAGTAATGGAGAATATAGCGTAGTTGTAATAGATGATATTGGTTGTACTAGTTATGATACTATTGAGCTTGCCATTCGAACGCTTCCACTAGTTAATTTAGGTAATGATACAATAATTTGTGATGGAGAATCAGTTGTTTTGGATTCCAAAAATGAAGGGTTAAATTATTTTTGGAATACTGGTGAAACTACTGAAGAAATAATATTAAAGACAACTGGAGTTTATGGCGTTGAAGTAACCGATGATATTGGATG
Source organism: Flavobacteriales bacterium (assembly GCA_029251005.1). Classification (GTDB taxonomy): domain Bacteria; phylum Bacteroidota; class Bacteroidia; order Flavobacteriales_C. Next base: position 22,210 of record JAQXEE010000047.1, read on the forward strand.
CCTAGGAAGCGACTCGATGGAGTTAACTGTAAATTCAATGCCACACGTTAACTTAGGGAACGATACCGCTATTTGCATTGGAGAATCTGTCACTTTAAATGCTCAAAATCCAGGGTTTAATTATTTATGGAGTAATCGCGACAATCAGCAATCAATTACAGTATTTCAAACAAGTATAGTTTCCGTTGAAGTATATGATGAAATAGGTTGTAGTGACCAAGATGAAATTAGTATAAACGTACATCAATTGCCTTTGGTGAGTTTAGGTAATGACACTGTGCTCTGTAAATATCAATCGTTGATGTTGGACGCTGAAAACATAAGTTTAAATTTCAGTTGGAATACTTTGGATAAATCACAAACAATTACAGTGGATGAAGAAGGAGGTTACAGTGTTGAGGTTACGGATGAAATAGGTTGTTTAGGTAGCGATGAAATTTATGTTACTAAGGAGATCTTACCTGATCCATATTTCGAAAAAGATAAAATAATATGTGAAGGAACTGCAATTACACTAGCTCCGGATGCCGGTTTTGAAAGTTATGATATTTACTGGTTGAGCAATGTTGCTTCTTTTGAAATTGAAGTAACCGAAACAGGTGCTTATTCAAGTGTTATTCAAAGCGAGTTCTGTAAAGATACCTTTGTGGTTAATGTCGCTAAGATAGATACTCCTGACGCTGTAATAATTGATTTGTACGGAGATGGTGTTTATTGTTTTGATTTAGAGTCAACAGCGCTAAGAATTGGTAGTGAAGAACCAAACATAAGTTATGACTGGATTGATTTTGGAAGAGTTGAGGAGGTTGAAATTGTTGCGGCAGGAGAATATCATGTAACAGCGTCAAACGATTTTTGTACTTCGAATTACACACAGTCTATTCAAGAGCATTGCGCGGGTAGGTTGTTTATTCCTAACTCATTTACACCTAATAATGACGGTATTAATGACGTATTTAAACCGGTATCCAACGGTCACGTTGATGACTTCGATTTCAGAGTATACGACCGTTGGGGAACCCTAATTTTTCAAACAAACAATTTAGATGAAGGTTGGGACGGTAGATTAAGAAACAATATTGTTATGATCGATGTTTTCGTTTATAAAGTAAGCTACGAATACCTTTCCGAAAACGGTGGTTTCGAAAAAGAAGAGTTAGTAGGAACGGTTACAGTTTTAAAATAAGCAGTGTTGAGAGGGCTAGTTTTGGAAGAAATTGAGTTTGTATAGACCTCATTCTTTAGTGAATAGTATAGAGATTTTGATTAATGTGCTTTGTACTGCTCTTTCATTTGAAAAAGTATTTGAATTCCGAAGCATGAATTACTTAATATAACTCTAACACACGGCAGCTGCTCGCCAGTGGGCGTGGTTAATTTTTTAATTTGATCTCAGAGTATAATTAAGGTCACGCACATTTGCTTTAAAAAGTATACTTGTTCTTAAGTCAATAATTATATAAAAATACTTCTAATTAAAGTGTTATTGCAGCACATAATTAAACCCCCAACCAACTTGAACATCGGGAGCGTTATCTACAAGAAAATCTTCTCGGAAGAAGGTGGATATTGTAAATTTATTTACTTGGTAGCTGAATACGAATGTCCAACCTTGAACACCCCTGTTGAGGTGGCTCACTGCCATGTGGCCGTGAGAGCTTAGTCGGTCGCTTTCGATAACGTTGAAGTTACGTTCATTCATTTTGTGGAAAGACGATTGTCCGTGAAAGTTAATTCCCACTATAAACCAATTCGATTTGTGTGGATAGAAGTAGTTAGCCTGAAACTCTAGGCTTCCTATCCACCGTTTATTGTTGAAATTGAACGGTATTTTTTGAAAAACCGAGGGAGCTATTATCCCTGTAGAAACTCCTAAATCAAACTTTCGTTTTTTAAGGTGCCATTGTTTAACGATTGACGCACTTCCACCAAGATTAAACAAATAGGTTTTATCGGCTTTAGAAACGCCAGTGTGAATTAATGTAGATGATTTAAAGCCTTTAATTTCTGTTTTCGGATACCAATTCCAATCAGCACTTATTTCGCTTAAAAACAAACTATTGTTGTCGAGTTTAATTTCATTTTTATATTCGTCTTGATAGTAAAATCCGCCCAATCCAAATGTTTTTGTTCTTCGTCCAAACGCATCATGTCCGCCTGCTAGATTAGAATGGAACCATTCGATTGCTTCATCGCTGGTTAAAAACGCTATTGGAAATTTTCCGCCTGTGATGCTGTTGAATTTTAAGTTGAATTTAGCATCCCAATTATTAGCAATGGGTTGATGAAGTTGGAAATAATAGCTCGAGAAAATACCATCTGCTTCGAGGGTACGTGTTTGAAAATCAGTGATGTTTCTGCTGGTGATTTGGTAGTTTCTATGGTGCCATTCGTATGTTGATAAAATATCTCTATCTGTCTGATGAACCGGTATTTTATTGGTGGCGATTGGTAGCCATACATTTCCTCTTGAAATGGTGAAGGAGATGTTTTGTTTTTGGGTTGCTTGCAGGCTAAAATTGTGATTAATCCGCGAAGTAAACATTCCAAAAGGATGATTCGACAGTAGATAAGGTTTAAATAATGAAGTAGAGTCGTTTTGTGCCCTTACAGTTATTTGTAAAGCGACTGTCAATATTAATAAGGAAAGCTTTAGTTTTAAAAACACTTTGCAAAGTTAACATTTAAATTTTTCCGGTATTTACAGGTATAAAATTAGCACTTACCGAAAAAATTCAAAGAGCTGAAGTGCTTGGTTTTTTATAATTTGATTGACAAACAATGTTCTTTCCTACGTGTGTTGAAATGGTAACTTTTTCAGCTGATTGTTTGGTGATTACAAACTTGGTTATTTGTTTTGAGATTTCAAATGTGCTCTTAATGCAAATTGTTATTTGGTGATTTTGAACAAGAAACTCAAACTTTATGGGTGACTCAAGGGTGTTTCGAATTCTTAAATCTTTATAACCATACACAACAGTTGAGTCGGAACCTAGAGGTGCATATCGATCAATTTCGTTTTCGTAAATATCAACCGAATGATGATGTCGCTCAATGATTTCCAAACCAGCTTCTAAAGAGCTGTGATAAATTATGCTAGACAACTGGCAGAGTCCTCCGCCGGTTGAGGGGCTAAGTTTTCCGTTTATGATTGTCCTGCTTTTGGAAAATCCGTTTCTCAAATTGGGAGCGCCAACAGTTTTCCAAAAAGAAAATATTTCTTGCGGATAAATTATAATTGATTGTATTTTTTTAGCGCCTAATTTTAGATTGTTTACTTTGGATTCTAATGTTTCGGAAGGTTTTATTTCCTGTGTTTTTTTCAGACTGAAATTAAGCTTCTCGTTTGTTACGGTTGTCTTAGCAAATCGATCGTTTTTAAAATCAACAAAATCTGCCATTCCCCGCTTAAAACGGCTTAAGTTTCTTTTAAAAAAGGGAGGAATTAGTTGTTTCATTTTTTGCTAAGGGTAAATATAAGGTGAGAAGAAAATTGCTTGAAAATACTTCTACAAAGGAAATTATCAAGCTTTAAAAGGTGTTTACGAAGCTTGGTTGGGAAGTGGTGAATAGGAAAAAAAGCAACTCCCCTGTAGTTTACTAATTCCCAATTGTTTTTAATTATTTTATGAATATCAGATGTGCCTATTTGGGTTCCGCCGTGCCAAGAAGCTGCTTTATATCTCGTGATTTTCCGTCGGCTTTTTGATGGGAAATCAAACGTAAATGTTCCTCCTTTTTCGAGTGTTCTACCCACTTCGTTTAAAATTTGGGAGAAGTGATTTATCTCTAGGTGCATAAAGAGGTGAAAGGAATATACTTGTTTAAAAAACGAATTTTTGAAAGGTAAACTTCCGCCTTTGCTTACTTGTAGATTGTGATTCGGATATTTTCCTGTTGCAATATTAATCATGTTTGGACTGTTATCAACGCCATATTTTGCAAATTGAAGTAAGCGTCCGGTTCCGCAGGCAAGATCTAGGGTGTACTTAGTATTCTTTTTATTTAATGTTTCGTTGAGGTAACTAATTTCCTGTTGGTGAATGAATTTTCCGTAGGAATTTGCAAAGCGATTCTCATCGTAAGATGCTGCTAATTTGTTGTAATATGTAAAGATACTTTCCAATTGTAAGTTTTAGGTAAGTTCAAGTTAAACTAAAATACTGCTCTAATAACTGTTAGTTATTATTTGACGATTTTTATTAACTATTTGTAGCTATGAAAGTAATTTAATAATGTTATTTCGCGAGGTTATTAGCGAGAGCTTAAGTGAGAAAAAGAATAAAACAGCCAAACCTAAAAAGAGGGGATTTCCAAAAGACAAAATAACCGAATAAAGAATAATTCCAACAATAACGCAAAAGTAGGGAAGTGTAAAATGACAGATGACTTTAAGTTCAGATCCCTTTTTTGTGATGTCGGTAGAAACCCAATTTGTAAAACCAGAACCCGGAATTATAGTGAATGCTTTTTTAAGACCTAAGTTGTTATTTTTATTGCTTGTAACAATAAAGTCATCGGATAATAGACCGTTAATTTTGGTTAACGACATGTTGGATTCAATTGTCTTCGTATTGGTTAGAGATATTATTTTGGATATGAACTTCAAAGCTTAATGGTTTAGTTTTTGTGTGTTTCAATTCGAACTACTTTAACTCGCAAGGTGTCCAATATTAATCCAATCCACTATTTTGTAATTACCCCACAAAGTAAGTAAATTATGATTTGTGAATTTAAATTGATGATTTTAGTATGCCCAAGAGCTCAGCGCTCTATTAAAATCTTGGTGCCAATTAAATCGTCTAAAACTTCATAAACCAAAATGAATATGATTTTAAGAAATTAAATACGAAAAAACTAAACTCCAATTTTTTCGCCCATTAAAACAGCTGTCTCAATTTTGTTCTTGGTATTTTCCAAAAGGTCAGAATCGATTTTTACTTTTGATTTGTCTACAAGCATAACCACTGTAGAGCCTCCAAAAGCAAAGTAACCCATTTCAGACCCTCTTTCAATTTGAGTGTTGGGCGTAAATGTTTCCAAAATACTTCCTACCATTGTAGCTCCAACTGGAGCAAGTAAAACATCCCCTTTGTCGGCTGTTGTAAGTGTGCAGTGCTCGCGTTTGTTTTCACAAAATACGGTAGCAAAATTACCAGCAAGGGCATAAGGTGAAACAGAGTAGTAACTTCCTTTAACTTTAGTAACGTTGGAGACTTTACCTGCATACGGGAAATGGAAACGGTGATAGTCGTTAGGCGCTAATCGTAAAATTATTAGTGCATCATTTTTATGCTTTTCGGCCAATACTTCACTATTTAAAAACTCAGCTAATGTAAATTTTCTTCCTTTTACAAAAAAGTTGTGTACTTCGCTAGGGCTTTCAAAGGCTAACAGTTTTCCATCTCCAGGAGATACAAATCCTTCGCCAATTGGACGAGCACTTGGTTTGAGTTTGCGGTAAAAAAAATCGTTAAATGAAGAGAATTCTGAAATGGACTTAACCGATTCAGACATGTCGATATTCATTTGGTTTACAAAGTTTTTGATTTTTTTAGTAGAGCTTTTTCTATACATTCTTTTTCCAACGTACGAAGAAACGATTTTACGTTTTGCCAATGGTAAAATTGCTGTTTTTCCAAACGGATTATCATATAAGAATTTTAACAATCCTTCAGCAGGTGGGTTTTCAACAACCATCTTCCCTGTTTTTCTATCTATAAACTTTATCTCCACAAACTTGATATATTAAACAAAATTACGACATTAATTCACCTACCCAAATTCAAAATCGTTAATATTAGAGATTGAATCCTAAACGATTGCCTTCTCAGATCTAAAATCTGATCATTTTATTTGGTCATCCGCCAAAGTTTAATCTTAAATTTAAAAGAAGTACTGATGCAAGGAATTCTTTTATAATTACAGTGCGTTTAAATGCAGCCATTCATTCTTTGTCTAATTGATGAATAAAGCGACATCAAATTTTACTGACTTTTTTGATAAAATAGTTTCATCTTTAAAAAAGCTTAATTGTACACTTTGAATATTGAATAGAGCAATTTTCTATCTGTCCACCTTAAATTGAATCCTGTAGTATTTCTTTCTACCAAAAGAAATACAAAAATCATCTCGATTTATTTTTATTTTTCTTGTTTAAATTTTGACCTTTATCCCCTCTCGTTCTATTCTTTTTGTACTTGCTAGCGATTTCACGGTGATAGCTTCCGCCTTGATTAGTTTTGCTGTTTTTTTCTGATTTATCGTGAAAAGCATCTCCACCGGTTTTTGATTTTTCACGATTTCTCGATTGAACAATTCGAGTGCTTTCACGCTCTTCAAATATTAATTGATCAGTAACTTCAACATTACCGGGAAATGGAATTTCGGGAATTTCATACTTCATTAATTCCTCAATTTTCTCCTTCGCTTCAGTTTCTTTTTCGGTGTAAAAAAGCAATGAATTTCCTTTTTCTTCAGCTCTTCCTGATCTACCAATTCTATGAATATAGTTTTCGGGATAAGTTGGAACATCAAAGTTGATAACGTGTGATACCTTGTCAAAATCTAATCCTCTTGCAATTACATCGGTAGCAATTAAAACACGGTAGTCACCTTTATCAAAAAGTTCTATAGTATCAATCCGGGAATTTTGTGATTTATCGGAATGAATTAATCCAAGTCCATTAATTTCTAATTGTTCATACAAACGATTCGCTAATTTTTTACTAGATATAAATACAACTACTTTAGCAAACTCTTCCTTATCGCTTAAAACGGCTCTTAGTAGGTTTACTTTGGTAAGGTAATTTTTTACCTGATAACAGGCTTGGTTAATGTTTTTAAGCGGTTCCCCACTAATGGCAATCGCAATTTTTTTAGGTGCTCTAAAAAAGGTGTCGATTAAGTCATCAACATCTTTTGTCATTGTAGCCGAAAACATAATGTTTTGGCGATTATCGGGCAATAAATCAAACAAGTTTTTCAGTTGTGTTCTAAACCCTAAATCGAGCATAACATCAACCTCATCAATTACCAATTTTTTAATGTCTTTTAAAGGAATTGCAAAACTCACGGCTAAATCGAAAATTCGCCCAGGAGTAGCAACAACTACATCAGTTCCACCAATAACATCTTCTTTTTGTCCTTTAATATTTACACCTCCATAAGCACCGTAAACCCTTAAACTTAAATATTCAGCAAGCTTATTAACGGCATCTACAACTTGAATAACTAATTCCCGTGTAGGAACTAAAATTAATACGCGTGGTGAATGTTGTTTTGAGAAATTTAAATCTTGTAGTATTGGCAATAAGTAAGCAACTGTTTTACCAGTCCCAGTTTGTGAGATGCCTACAACATCACTTCCTGAGCGAACTACAGGAAAAGCTTCAGATTGTATTGGCGTTGGTTTTTCATATTCCAAATCAACAATGGCATTGTTTAAAAATTTGTTGAGTTTAAAATCGTCAAAGCTTTTCATCGTTCGGAATTTAAAACAAATTTACGCTTTTAGTATTGATTTATTTTTTTTTCCTGATGAAGTGTATCTTTTAGTAAATCAAACATTATGGTGGTAACAGAGCTTAAATTTGTATTACCGTTTAATGATTAAAAAAAGGGCATCGTATAGATGTCCTTTTGTGTGCAAAAATCTTTTTAAAGTCAAATTAAGTTGAACATTTTTTAATAATTAGTTCGGTGAGGAGAACGCCTCAGAATAAAAACGTAAAAGATAACGGCTGATTTTCAATGTTTAAAGCAATAAAGTATTTAACTAGTATTGTAAAATCGGGTTTTAATAATCACCTTCTATGAACTTGTTCATTAACCGAGCTTATTGAAAAAACATTGATTAAATCAAGGAATTTATTTTTTAAAATTATCTTTTAATGGCATTAAACTAACTATTAATTATCCTTTTTCAGTTAAGTCTAATTTGGGATGATTTTGATCAAATCGATCTTTTAGTTTTACATATAAGAATGAAGCACCAAGTAGTAAAACTCCGATTAGGATGAAAACTACAATTTTTTCAGACGTTTCAAATCCTCGAATATCGCTAATAACCACCTTTAAAAGTGCAATTAAAAACAAGATAATTGCTCCTTGATTAAAGACTTTTATTTGTTTTTTAAGTGCTCTAAAAAGTAATAAAACAGCGTGAAAAACTAGTGCGATTGAGTAATACGGTCCGTCGATATCTAAACCTATTGTTTCCATTATTGCGGTGTAAGTTGATATGATTAAAAGTTGGTGAAAAATTAAGGTAGCAATCCATCTTGGTTGATCAGATGGAAGGTTAAACCAGTTTTTCGAGTTTTGTAAGAAAACACTTATTAAAACAATATTTATGATAACAATAAACGGTGCCGCTTCTCCAGCATCAATAGGACTCCCTATTGCCGAAGCTGCAATTGCGAAGAAACTTAGTATAATTGCAAACACGTTATGTGTTCTTCTGCAAGAATTAAAAACTGCTACTTCGTTTTTGAAATATGTAAATACAAGTAACTGGAAAGCAATTGAGCCAAAGAAAATTCCAAAATCCTGCAAAATTAAAAGTCCAAGTAAAGAAGTTATAACCGCAATAACTGTTGGACTTATGACTAAAATGGGTTTAAAAATGCTTTTGGATAGAGGCTCTTCAAGATGCGATTTTTCTAGTATTGCAATTATCCCAATTACTACCAATACCGTTAGTGCTCCAACTGCTTCGAGTGCACCAACATAAATAGGAGCAATTATTCCGCCGATGAATAATACAAATACTTCAATAATTAATGCTTTGTATTTTAGTTTCTTATATAGGAAATAGGTCGCTAGTACAGCAAACCACACTCCACTCACTAAGAGTTCAGGTAAGTGTTTATTGGTTTCATAAACGATTAGTAATGGAATTAAACAGAAAAATACGATCCGTAATTTATGGGCAATTGGAAAGAATTTGGATCCCTTAAATTTAATCTTTTCAAAGAAAAACTGGATTCCCCAAAGACTAATAAAGAACTCAATAATAGCAATTTGGGCAAACAATTCTTGCTGACTAAAACGTAAACTATTTACGTGAGTAGCCGAAATATTGAATGCTAAAAAGTAAAACCCAGAGAGTGCAAGGGCAACCATAACAGATGTCTTTGTATTTAAGACTTTCTCCCAAAAAATTAATCCGAGCATTGGTATTATGGTTAAGTTCAACACCCAAACTCCAATAAAATGATAACCAGAAATCATAAAAATACTGGTAAGCCAAACGGGTGTTAACTCTTTGAAAATGGTAAATAAACGGGTTTCAAATTTTGTGAAATCGGCTTGAAATTTTTTACTAAAAAACCACAAAGCAGAAATCACTAATCCTAATGTAACGAAGTTTAAAAAGCCTTCATGCAATAATCCATTGTCCCATTCTTCTATGATTATGAAGGAGCTGTAAACCAATTTTGAAAGTGCGATTAGTAAAATTAGATAGCCTTCTTTTCGAATACCTGGCATTGCAAAAACAAACCCTACCATGATTAGTCCAATTGCCTCTGCCGACCAAAATAAACCCATTAAAGCTTGTCCGAATAACGACGGAATAGCAAACCCTAGCAACATCCCAATTACTAGGAAAAAAGTGAATTTTATGTTTTTGTTTAAAGCCTTCCATTTTTTAATTAATGGAACACTTACTAAAACTGCATTAGCAAGTAAAATAAAGCCCAAATAGGGAAGGTTATGTTCGAATAAACAAAACAAATTAATAATGAAGAAACTAAGGTTGGTTGTTAAAATAACTAAATCTACTTTCTCCAGTTTTTCTTTTAAGGTCTTCTTTTTAAACAAGGCGATAAAGAAGAATAAGTAGGCAAATAAGTGGTAATATCCAGTGTAAAGAATAGGGTTTACATGATCGTTAAAGACTGAATACTCAATTAAAATCATTGCCACGGTAAATGCTAAATGCTGTAGTGTTTTCCAATTTAATTTATATGCGATGAAACAAGATGCGGAAATAAGTAGCCATAAATAGAGGTAGTAAAACGTACCATCTTCTGTTGCGTTAAGGTAAAATGGTGCGAAAGCTCCTCCAATAAGTGAGAGTACACTAATAATCTTAGTTTCATATTTAAAGGCAATGAAAATAGCTGCAGTAGTATTTGCTAGGATCAAAGTAAACCCTAAAATTGCCGAAGAAAGAACTGGGAAGTTTCCTAAATCAGATAGGAAGTAAACCATTAAATAATTCAGAATAATCGCTAAACTTATTAAGGAAGAACCAAACTCGTGATATTTTACATTTTTATGATACAACTTAAATCCAATTACTCCGGCAATTATCGCACATAAAAACCCAGCTCCAACTTTTACCACATCGGCGTAAATACCCATGTATTGAAACGAATTTTGCATCAGATACCCCATTCCAAAAAGAATGGCAATAAGCCCTGTAATTGTCATGAAGAAAATAGGCAATTTCCCTTCCGATTTATATTTGTTGTACGCTTTATTTGTAAATGAAAAAAATTGGTGTATCGGTGCTAAAAACGCTTGAATTTGTAATTCTAATTTAGAAGGTTCTTTGGGTTCAACTGGTTTTGGTGGAGAATAAATTGGCGGTTTAACTGTTATAGGTTCTGGTGTAACTAACTTTCGTTCAACAACTGATTTATCAGGGGCGACCGGTTTAATAATTGGTTCAGGTTTTGCCTCTGTTTTAAATTGTAGTGACCTACTTAAGGTGTTGATCTCTTCTTTTAAAGATTGTATTTCTAAGGAATGCCTGTTTTCTATCTCTAGTTGTTTTTGCTTTAACCGTTCAACTATTGTTTCAATTTTCAATAATGGAGTATTACACTTAACACAGAAGGTACTAGATGTGTCGTTAAAATGATTGCAATTCTTACAACTTGAAGACATACTTATTAAGCTTATTATAAATAAAAGGAGAATTTAATGGATAAATATAAAAAAAGATAAGTCGCAGATAGTGTAATTTATCTTATACTGTGATTAGAATATTAACCGTTTTATTAAAACGATAAATTACATTAGGGGTTCGAATGAGTTGATTGTTTTAGTTTTTTTGAAACTGAAATTTGCTAATTACAGGAGCTGCATACATATTCAAAAAATAGCTTTGTAATTCTTGATCTAAGCTTTGTAGTCGTTTTTCAAACTCTTCTCGTGCAGCGTTAATTTTTTTAATATTAACCCCCAATAAATTTAAGTCTGGTCCTATCGAATTGTTTTCTTTTTGAAGCTTTTCGTAAGCAAGATAATTTGAAGAATGTAGTTTATAATTTGTAATTATTTGTTCATCAATTAAACCTGCAATTGATGCCGCATTTGAATCAATTGCGTTAATTTCGGCGCCAAAACTTAAGTGCATTTCACCTTTAAACCCTTCAATTCCTTTTGCAATACTGTTAATATCACTTTTTTCAGATTTGGTAAAACTACCGTTTGTTTCTACTTCATAAAGCTCTTTAGCCTTATCTCTGTCACAAGGGTCGTACTCGTATGAAATAGATACAGGAATAATGTGTAACCCGTTTATAGCTTCTTGCAAGGATGGTCTGGGATCTTCATCTCTCTTTCCCATGTAAAGCATTTTAATAACGGTAGGGTCTGTTACATCAATACCATTTTTTGCACGCCCTTCACGCTGGGCGATCCACACGTTATTTCCACCTTCTACAGCAGTATGGATGTATTGTGATAATGTATTAGACGCCAATAGCTTTTCTCTTCCTTGTACCGATCGTTTCACTAAAAAGCTTCTGTTTAATCGCATTAAGTCCGATATAAAAGGCTTTTTTAATAAATTATCACCAATGGCAATTTCAATTGTACCGTGGTTTTCTCGGTGTAATAAATAACTAATTAACGCAGGGTCGAGGGCAATATCTCTGTGATTACTAATGAACAAGTAAGATTTATCTTTTGATAAATCATTTAATCCAGAAACGCTTACTCCAGTAGAAGATTTCTTAACAACCTTTGCAACATAACCTGAAATAATATCCTGAAATTTTGCTACAGTATCTATTCCAGTTAGTTTTTTTGTTAAAGCTTTACGAATAACTTTTTTCGAGATTCTAGGCGCTAATTTATTGAAACGTGGAAATTGAAAACCTGAAATAGCTGTGAAAAACTCATCGTTTTCAAGTAGAGCTTTAATTACATCAGCTACTTCATTATCATTATAAGGCCGTATATCGTTAAATATATCCATTTACAATTATTTCTTTAATCGAATAATTCTAAACCCGTGTAAAATTAAGATAATCATGTAAGATGGATCAAACTCAAACCATTTTTGAGCAAAGTTTGCTCTTGTTCCCATTTTGTGGTGATTGTTATGTAAACCTTCGCCCATCATTATAATTTCAATTGGAAATATGTTGGTAGAAGTATCTTCAACTTTGTGATTTCGATAACCTATTTTGTGTGCAAACCAGTTAATTATAGCTCCGTGAATTGGACTCATCATTAAATTGATAGGTAAGAATAACCACATCCACCATTCTGTTGCAAAAACGTAGTAAAAAGAAGCATAACCAAACGCCCATAATATTCTTGAAACCCAACCGTGTGCGAAATCGTCAAAACTTTTCCATGAAGGTAATTCTCCTAAAAAACGTTCTTCCATTTCAAATTCACCCTCATGAATTGCAGTATAAATATCTTTAGTTTTTATCATCATTTTCCAAAGAGATTTATCATGTTTTGGAGAGTGAACATCTTTCTCTGTATCGGCATAAACATGATGCATTCTATGCATTTTACCGTAAGTGTAAGGGGAAAGATAAGATGCACCTTGGAAAATCCATGAACATAAATAAAAGAATTTTTCCCAAAATTTAGACATTGTAAACATTTTATGCGCCGAGTAACGGTGATGAAAAAAAGTTTGCATAAATAATGCTAAAAAATGTTGAGCTAATACGAAGGATACAATGTATAACATCTCGTTTTTATGTTTTGATTAGGACTACAAAGATACCGATTTAATCCCTTACTGATTTACCTAACTGAACTAAATTATCACTTTTAATTTCTGTTCGTTGGGTTTTGATTTATGTATCATTGCTACAACAGTTAATCTTTCTAATGAGGGTACCCGTTTTAAGAACAGAACTTTACGGTTTATCCAATCACAGTGTTATCTTGGATGAAGACCTATGTAATAGCTTTGGAGGTTTATGTTAAAATCAACTGATGGATTCTTTAGAATATAAGAGGAGCTTTATTAGCTTACGATTAACGTAGTAAAATATTTCCCTTAGATACTCCTAAAAAAAACACATCAAACTGTTTTTAATTAATATTGAGCATACTAAACACGCCTTCTCTCGTTTAAATGTTTTGCAATAGCAAACCCCATGCTAAAACAGCCTTGCAAAAGATATCCGCCTGTGGGAGCATACCAGTTTAGCATTTCTCCTATTATGTAGGTATTGGGGATTTTACTGGCCTGTAAGTTTTCATTTACTTCGTTCAGGTTTATTCCTCCTAAAGTCGAAATAGCCTTGTCTAATTCCTCCGCCGAATGAAGAATAACAGGTACAGCTTTGATGGTTTTGGCTAATAAATCGGGATTAAAAAAAAGGTCTTTATCGGTGAAGTGTTTTAAAATACTAATAGCAGTGCGGTCAAGGTTTAAATCCTTTTTTAAAATTTCGGTCGCTTTGGATAGTTTGGCTTTTTTGTACGTTGTTTGGATTTGCTCCGTTGTCATGGTTGGTTTTAAATCCAACTGAATAGTAACCGATTTTTGAGTGATGAATTGGTTTTGAATGCTTTCACTTAATGCATAAATAGCATTCCCTTCTAATCCAAGTTTCGAAATTACTAATTCTCCTTTTGCAGAGTAATTATTAAACGATACGGCAATGTTTTTTAAGGGCTTTCCTTCGTGTGCAGTAATAAATTCCTTGTTCCAATTTACTTTAAAAGCACAATTAGCGGCTCTAAATGGTTGAACGGTTATGCCTTGTTTTTTAAAAAGCTCATTCCATTTACCATCAGATCCTGTTACCTTCCAACTGGATCCCCCTAATGCAAAAACAACAACATCGGATTCGATAGGTTCTAGCCCTTCAAAACATAACTGACCGTTCGTGTTCCAGCCCGTCCATTTTGTTTTGAGCACAAATTTTATATGCTTGCTTTTAATGTGCTCTATAATTCTATTGAGTACTTCAATTGGTTTTAATTCCGGTTGAGGGAATACTCGGTTACTCGATCCAATAAATGTTCCTACACCCAGATTACTTAACCAGTTAATTAAATCATCGTTGGTAAACACGCGCAGAAAAGGCGCCATAAATTCATCGGGAGAATACTTACTAATTAATTCATTCAAGGGTGATTTAAAGGTTAAATTTAAACCGCCTTCGCCTGCAACTAAAAACTTCCGCCCAACCGCTTTTTTTTGATCATATAAAGTGACTTTATATTGCCGAGTATCAATTTGCGCTGCAAGCATTAGAGCTGCAGGACCTCCTCCTATGATTGTTAAGTTTTTCATGTAATTAACCCAAATGACAAAACATTGCGTGTTGGTAAGTTAATACAGGAGTTTTAAGGTTGCAAGTAAAAGCAATGGCAATCATACTTAGTACTTGTAATGCTTGGGTGTAGTAGTTTGTCATTTATTTAAAAGTTACAAAACTGTTTACACCTTAATCACAATTCTAAAACTGATACGGTATTCTATTATTTACCAATAATTCATTAAATCGGAGTATTTAAACGTGTAGTTTAATAAATTCTTTAATTTTTCACTGGTTATTATTTTGTAATCATTTAAGGATTCTTCATTGAATATAGGCTCAGGTTTGCCTAGTTTTTTAAATTCATTTTTATAAAAGTCTCTTCTCTTAGGATGTGAATCAGCACAGGCATTTAGTGTTTGATTCCAAGCATTATGTTTAATAATTTTTTCAATTATTTCAATACAGTCATCTCTGTGGATAAAATTGATATAGCCTTCAGGATTTTCTATTTTTTTGTCTTTTTTAAAGAAATTACCGGGTTGTCTGTTGTAGCCAAATAACCCTCCAAATCGGATAATTGTTGACTGAAAGAGTTTATTTTTCCTAAATAAACTTTCTATTTCAGTTAACGGAGATGTATTAATAGGACTTTCCTCAGATGTAATTTCATTCGTGTTCGGATAAACCGAAGTTGAGCTAATAAATATTACCTTTTTTATATTGGATTTTTCGATTTGGGTTATTAAACACTTAAAATCATCTATGCTCTTTGATGTAATACAAATAACTAAAACATCAGAAGTTAAAAATTCTGAAACAACTTTTTCTCTTTGTTTAATATCAACAATAAAGGCTGGAATTGCCTTAATTTTTAGGTTTTCAAATTTGTTGCTTGAAGTAGTCGAACCCTTAACATTATAACCTTTATTAATTAAATTAAGAGCTAAATCTAATCCTAACCAACCACACCCTAGTATGCTAATTTTTTGCTTTAATATCATTTTTGTTTTTTTATCAATATTGACATTTTCGGTCCCGTATGTTGAGCGTTTAATTGTTTAAAATAAAAGACAGCATTGTACTGCTTGCAAAGTAAATAATTTGAAAATAAAAAAGGTTTAATACTATTACAGTAATACCCATTAGGATTCAATTTATGTAACTTTACTCAAAAGTAATTTAAGGTTAATTATGTCACAAGAAATTGATAAAGTAAAAGAGCTGTTGCAGAAGTACAATGATATCTTAGTACACAGTATGAGTATCGCACTTACGGAAGATTTTATTAATTTAATTGTAGTAAACTCAGATGATGTAAATTTTGAATTACAGAAATTAACCAAAGATAAAAGTGCTTTCAGAGTTTTGATTACAAAGGAATTTCTTAAATTAAATTCGGGATCTGTATTGTCAGAATTAAAAACAATGGATGAGGGTTTTACGTCTAATATGGAAAAGCGGAAAAACTTAAAATCTAATCAGAAAAAGTTGAATATTTAAACTCAATTATTTTGTCAGTACAGTTGAGCTTTATGTAAAGCTTACCGTTTTATTTCTACAATAAAATATGGTTTGCTAAAGTCTTATTTAGTGTCTGTCATTTTAAATATACAATTCAATCTTACCTAGAGAACGAGTTGTTGGTTTTACATTACGACTTTTTACGGATGAGAAATCATTTACTTACAATGAACCTTTTCGCTTCAGAAACGTTTTTACCGCGTATTGATAGTATATAGGCTCCCTTTGATAAGTTTGGAATACTAATTAACTTCCTAGTAAAGCCCTTAATTGTAAAATTTTCTTCCCTCAATATAATTTTTCCTGCCATATCAGTAACAGTAATGAAACCGGTTAAGTCACCTAAATTATTGTTTGTGAGTTGAAAGTTACCATCATTTGGATTAGGAGATAGTTTAATTTTTCGCCACGAAGTAGCGTTTATATTATAAGCCTCGCAATCAAAATTTAAATTATTTACCTCAAAAAAATCCATAAGGTGTTCTTTCATATAACAAGATCTGTTAAGTGCAAATTCATTTAAAGGTTCAATTTTGTTATACCAATCATCCATACTTTTAGGGTAACCCCATCTGTCTATATGTTCTTTCATTTCTGGATGAAGCAACGCTTTGAAATGATTAATAGAATCTTGTATATTGCTTGGTTTAAAAGCGTTTTCTAAATGGTATACAAAGCGATTTATAAATTCTTTTTGAAATTCTTCATTTTCCAAAAGGGATCTGAACATTAAATTAGAGCATGAGCAGTGCGGCCATCCATTTTCTTCTTTCGCAGCATGCAGTAAGGAGGGAGTGTAAAAGCTAGATCTAGCATCATAAGCAAAAGATAAATCTAGGTCGTAGATTAAATGCCGCCATTTGGAATTTGCATCATTGGTTTTCCATATTTTGTAGTTGTTACAAGGCCAGTCGTAATTCGCATAATAAATTTCTGCAATATGATAATCAATGAAATTTTCAAT
>JAQXEE010000060.1 GCA_029251005.1 Flavobacteriales bacterium
TTCTATTATATAATAGTCTTTTTTAATACTAGTTTTTATTTCTAGGCCCTTAATATTCCAATTAGAATTACTTTGGAATTGGTAAATACTTTTTTTTGTTGATATTATATGATAATCAAAATACACCCCATTTGGATTTATACCCAATTCTAAGTAGTTTTTACCATTACCGTCAAAGTCTATAAATAATTCAGTGCAATCATCTGTTTTGAAAATATAGGAATCGTGAAGGGTTTGATTGGTATCTATAAAGGTATCTTCTACCTTTATAACTCCATATAAATTTAAACTATCCCAACTCAATTTGAAATTAATGTCAGATCCTATTGTATCTCCGTTTTCGTGGTTGACAAAGTTTGACGAGAATGGGATTGAATCCCAATCAGAAATTAATCCATCTATGATAAAGTTAGTAACTGCATGTTTTATCCCGTACACCTTTTTTTGTGCGAAAACACAAGTGTTGAATAAAAGTATTAAAAATGTTAGTTTGAGTATCGAATTCATTAATTCAACTTTGTATAAGAATCCATTTTTTTTAAGTCGATACCCATTTTTCCGTTTTCGTTATGAATAGAACTATCGAATCTTGCGTTCCAAATAAACTCGTAATGCTTGTAAGACATTCTTGAATAAACGGTCTGTGAAAAACTATCGTCGAATGCTTTCATTAAAATAACAACTTCTGCATCTCCTTTTTTTAAAGATTCTGTAGTATGATTAAACATTACACTGTCTTCATCTATTAAATGTACTAATGTCCATGAAAGGGCAAAGAAATTTATTTTTCGCAATTGCAATTTTAAGTCTTCATAAACCAATTTCCCATCAATAGTAGCAATAAATACAGCGGTTACTTCAGCCTCAATTAATTTACTACTGCGTTGATTTGCCATCTTAAACATGAGTGCGTTTTTTTCTTGAAAAGGGGATATTAATGCGTTTTTACTGTACCTAATTTTAGTCATAGGTTTAGAAAAACGACCGTAAAGCAAGCCGGTTACTAAGGCAAACCCCAATAGTCCCAAAAAACTTCCAATTGATGAAATTACTTTAGCAGCCATTGATATAGGACTTATTGCGCCGTAACCTACTGTTGTCATTGTTTGAACAGAGAAGAAAAAAGAGTCCCAAAAACGGTGTTGTTCATCTACCATGGAAAGTGCGTTGTTTTCCAAAACAGTATAAAACCATGCGAAAAGTAAATTAACGGTAAAGAAAGAAACGGAAATTAAAACCATAAACTTCAACCAATTAATTGAAATTAAGGTATGGTATAAATCATAGGGTCTGATAAAAGGCAACCCTTTCCTAAATACGTTGATACTCCCGTCTTTATTGATAAATCGGGTTCCTGTATTTGAAGCGCCTTTACCAAAACCTAAATCCTTTTTTTCCATAACTAAAATTTAAATTACTAAAATAGAATCCAACTATTTTACTTACATAATTATAAATTGTTGAAATGTTGTTAATAACTAGTGTTGTGTGCAATAAAGACCTATCTTTGTTCGCGCTATAAACTGTCTTGTCGCTGTACTTACGTAAGGTTTGTATAGAGGAAAGTCCGGGCATCGTAGAGTACCATACCTCTTGAAAAGGAGGGCGATTAGCAATAATCGACAGCCAGTGTTGCAGAAAATAACCGCCTAATTTCGGTTAGGTAAGGGTGAAAAGGTGAGGTAAGAGCTCACCAGTATTGTAAGTAATTACAGTAGCTGAACAAACCTTTTGGGATGAAAGCTTAAATAGGCTGGAGTGTTTTTCGGAACTTAAGAGCTGCTCGCTCGATTCCAGTGGGTAAGGCGTTTAGATAAATGACAAGGCTAGACAGAACCTGGCTTATAGGTTTGTAGCGTTTTTTATTAATTAAAACATTATTAATGACATTTTCAGAATTAGGATTGAAAAGTGAGTTGTTGAAAGGAGTAGAAGAGTTAGGATTTGAAACTCCAACTCCTGTACAACAAGAGGCTATTCCAGTATTGCTTGACGGTGCAAACGATTTAGTTGCATTGGCTCAAACAGGAACAGGGAAAACAGCGGCATTTGGTTTGCCATTGTTAAATTTAACTGACCAAGATTTTTTTAAACCACAATCGATCATTCTTTCTCCTACAAGAGAATTAGGGAATCAAATCGCAACAGATTTGAAAACATTCTCTAAGCACATGAAGGGAGTTAAGATTGTATCCGTTTATGGTGGAGCTAACATTAGCACTCAAATTAGAGAATTAAAAAGAGGTTGTAACATTATTGTTGCAACTCCTGGTAGATTAGTTGACCTTATTAAAAGAGGTGTTGCAGATTTATCTAATATCGATCGTGTAATTCTTGATGAAGCAGATGAAATGCTGAACATGGGTTTCAAAGATGATTTAGATTTAATATTAAACGAAACTCCAGAAGATAAAAATACATGGTTATTCTCTGCTACTATGGCAAGAGAGGTTGAAAGAATCGCAAGTAACTACATGAGTGATCCTCAAAAGATTACTGTAGGTAGTAAAAATGAAGGTTCCAAGAACATTGATCACAAGTATTATGTGGTTCAAAACAGAAACAGATTTCCAGCTTTAAAAAGACTGGTTGACGTTAATCCTGAGATTTTCGGATTAATTTTTTGTAGAACAAAAAGAGATACACAAGAAGTTGCTGATCGTTTAATGGCTGAGGGTTATAGCGTTGATGCTTTACATGGTGATTTATCACAGCAACAACGTGATAGAGTAATGGATAAGTTCCGTAGAAAGAAAATTCAATTATTATGTGCAACTGATGTAGCTGCTCGTGGTATTGATGTGAAAAATATTTCACATGTTATCCATTATGAACTACCGGAAGATATCGAATCTTACACGCACCGTTCAGGAAGGACTGGTAGAGCTGGTGAAAAAGGAGAATCTCTAGCAATTATAACAGATAGAGATAAATTCAAGATTGGTAGAATTGAAAAAATCATGAAAACGAAGTTTTCAAAGGATACAATTCCTAATGGAGATTTAGTTTGTGAATTACAATTGTTTAAACTTATAGAAGAAGTTAAGACTCAAAAAATTGAAGTTTCTGAGTTCGCAAAGTATAAAGAGAGAATACTAGAGGAACTTTCTGAGTTTTCTAAAGAGGAAATCATTGAGCAATTCATTGCAAAGGACTTCAATAAATTTATCAAGTACTACAAAAACTCTGATGATATCAATTCTGTTGGTAGAGAAAGAGGTGGAAGAGATCGTGATAGAGGTGATAGAAGAGACCGTGGTGGGAGAGACTTTAGAGGAGGCCGTGATAGAGACAGAGGCGGAAGAGACCGTGACAGAGGAGATAGAAGAGATCGTGGAGACAGAGGAGACAGAGGTCGTGGAAACAGAGACGGTAGAAAAGGAGCTGATGAAGGCTTCAAAACTATTTTCGTTAACGTTGGAAGTACTGACGGTTTAGATAAAGGAGGTTTAATTGACTTCGTTTGTAAAAACTCTGATGTTAGAGGAAGAGTAATTGGTAAAATTAGAATGAATGAAAAGTTCAGTTTTATCGAAGTTGAAAATGCTTCTTCAGACAGAATATTAGGTGGTTTACAAGGAAGTGATCATGATGGAAGATCATTGAGAGCTGAGTTTGCAAAGCCAAGAGATTAATTCTCAAATAATTTATATTAAATCCCGATTAACGAAAGTTGATTGGGATTTTTTTTGACCAATTGTAACCTAATAAATTTAGATGATAAGCCTTTCGATAAAATTAAAAGAGGCTTTTGGTTCATTCCATTAGTTTGGTTTAATTTTAAATAAAAAAAAGGATGTATGTAAAAAGACGTTTTCCATTTAAGGATGTGATAAAATGGACAAGAAAAGAACTGATCTTTTTCACTTGTTACGCTACTGTAGTTACGGCTGCTTTTGAATTGTTGAATTTAAAGTGGTTACAGGTACCTTTGGCGCCTGTTGGATTAATTGGTACTGCTGTAGCTTTTATGATTGGTTTTCAAAATAATGCGGCCTATGATAGGATTTGGGAAGCGCGTAAGATTTGGGGTGGTATTGTAAATGGATCTCGTTCCTTAATTATTACGGTTAAAGATAGTTTCTACATGCACCGATCTGAGGCAATGAAAGACGAGAGTGGAGAGTTGAAAGTCATTACGAACAGGCATATTGCTTGGTTAACTGCTCTACGTTACGCAATGCGTTCAAAGAAACCTTGGGAAGCTACTTATCAAACAGGAAAGAAGAAGCTCGATATAAAGTATAATATCCCGGAGGAAAAATCAGCGTTAATTGATGAGCTTAAGTTTTATTTATCAGAGGAGGAGTTGGCTTATGTTATGAAGCAAGATAATCAGCCGAATGCTTTAATTAGTTTACAATCTGCTCATTTTAGAAGGTTGACAAATGAAAAGAAACTGTGGGATTTTAGTTTATTAAGATTACAAGAGCTCTTACAAGAACTGACGGCTTTACAAGGTAAATCGGAACGTATAAAAAACTTTCCTTATCCTAAGCAGTATGGAAGTATTGGTTACCATTTTGTTCATATTTTCATGTGGTTATTACCATTGGCAATCATCCCAACATTTCATGGGATGGGTGTTGAAGTCGCTAATGAGCATACCTTAATTGGGGATTTGTTTGTGTGGTTAAATATTCCATTTACTGTTATTGTAATATGGGTTTTTAATACGATGTTAAGAATTGGATTAGTTGGAGAGAATCCTTTTGAAGGTTCGCCTAATGATGTGCCAATTTCAAATATATCTCGTGGAATTACTCGAGATATATTACAAATAATAGAAGAAGATTCAGATAAGATTCCGGAGCCATTTGAAAACATTAATCATATTCAAATGTAGTTTTTGAAACTAATAATTACTTTAAAAAAATAAAAATGCCTTTCTGATGAAAGGCATTTTTTTGTGTTGACAGCATTGAGTCCTTTATTGACAATATTTCACTTGTCTAAGTGAAGTATTGTCAATAAAGGCATAAGTTGATTCATTTTAATGTGTAAACTTTAGTGTTAATTTGATCAAACAGTAAAATAGAGTCGAATTTACTTTCGAATTTTGATGTTAAAACTGAAGGTTCAACTCCATTAAAATCATATGAATTTTGAACTCCACCAAAATAAAGTAATAACCAGTTTTCGGAATTATTATGCTCAACTAAAGATTGCTCATTAGTGTTAATATAAGTCTGAATATCTTCGTGTTTTAGGTATTGACTTTGTCTAGTAGTGGAGTTGAAAAGATGAAAGCCATCTACTTCATTTTTAATGATTGACTTAATGTATAGATTTTCTTTTTGCTCTAATGCAAGTCCATTAATAATCATGGCTTTTAAATCATCTCGATGAGCGCTGTTAAAAGATTTGTCGTTTAGATTGATATTAAATGCGCCCTTTATGCCATCGTTTTTACTTGATATTTCTTTTTCAATTTCATCAAATAATGTTTCAATGTATTCTTCATTATTCTTCAATTCCACGTTCGTTTGAATTTCAACAAGATCAAGGTTAATGGAAGTTTTTTTCTTCGTTAAAATAAAGTCAGGTGACTTTCTCCCAGATTCTTTTATTGCGTAGTTCTTGTTGTATATTTTTAAAAAAGTACCAAGGTTTGTAAGTTGATTTTTAAAGTTAAACTTATCCTCCTCATTTAATCTGGATTGTTCAATCTTTTGAAGGTGTTCACCAATGATTAATATTATATCATCCTGGTCGTTTTTAGCTTCTTTATTCCTACTGGAAAAGAAGTTTTTAAGATTATCTAAATCAGATTTATCAATTGAGCTCATAAGAAGTTAAAATCCTTAATTATTAGAAAAAGTTATCATTTAACGATCGATCAAATTCTGATCAATAAAATATTCTTTTGGGTAAATTATGTATACAATTAAAAGTAGAAGGATTGTAACGATAGATCCTTGAATCCATGGTGTGAAAAATAAAAGAATTGGTAATGAATCTGTTGAATTAAAGCCATCTGCTATATAGTCTCTATGGTAACTGGTTACGATAATTACAAAGCGTTCAAAGTTAAAACCCAATTTCATCAATAGAGAAATGAGAAAGATATAAATGTACTTCCTAGACAAGCTTTTCACTATTAATGTGAATGGCAGTAACATTGAAAATATAATTTGCATGCAATCGAATACAAAATATGGTCCAGTTGCTCTTTTGAGAAATTTAACTTCTTCACTATTGTCTGAAAATAATAACTGAAGTGAAAATTCAACAAGTTTTATAGAGGTGTAGCCGATTATTATCCACCTAACCCAATTAAGTATCAGTGAGGTTTTAATTTTTTTTCCAGCGATTTGTTTTGCAACAAATAATGTTATTACAATACCAGGTAATCCATAAATGATATTCGCATCAATAATCCGTAAAACCTGATCGTAAATTTGCATTAGAAGCGAAGTTAAGCGAAACTCAATTATATTGGAATTTAAAATGAACTATTCCTTAATGTTAAAACAGAATACAGCTTTCAATTTTTTAGGAATCACTATTCGAGTGTCTGATAAATAGATTTCTCTATGAATTTTCGAAACTCTTCTCACTTCAGAACTTAAAGCGAAGTCTTCCATGATTTTAAAACTAGCAGGTCAATACGCTATGAAAATAAATCACTAATTGGATTACGTTGACCTTCGATAGTTAGAAACTTAAATTGAGGAACATCAATTATTTCAAGTCTATTTTTAGGTAAGTCTGTATTTTTTTTCTCCATTCATGTTTCATAATCGAATATTTATTACGGATCTACTAATATAAATGGATAATAGATTCGAATCTTTTTGATTCTAGCTGATTTTCTTTTAGAGTTGTGATTCTCATTTAATAATTACTAGCTCTGCAATGCCTTTTTTAATCTGATTAAATCTTGTTGTTTTTCGGGGTATTAAAGAATTCTAGTTGCCATGATTGTCCCTTTTCTACTTGTTTGTTAATAGAAGAGTCTCAAGATGGATAAACTCTAAAGTCTCTTTTACCACCTTTAGTTTAGAAGAAACAATCCCTTTTGAAATTAAAGTCCCTTTTGGGAATACAAACTGAGCACTTAGATTTTCTTGTTCAACTGTTATAATCTAGAAATCAAAGTCATCTTTTTCTGAATGAAAGCAGGTAATGTCTTTTTAATCTCTTTTCCAAAATATCACAAATTGCCCAATTTTCTTAGGAGTTATTTTTAGTTTGTTTAATTAAAAATGACAAGCGTCATATTCTTGACTTTCAGATTCGATCTCAAAATTATAAGGGATAGAATTGATGGAGCCAGTAGGTAATTTCGAATCATTAACGGCATCCTTAAAAGCTTGGGCTGATTCTGTTTATTTTGTTGTTGAGGAATTAAATACGAGAGCTCGCGCAACCATGAATTTTACGCTTGAGGATTTATCAGAGCTTTGTAAGCGATGTGAAGGATATTGAGACGGTGAAGTTTTATGCCCTTTTTGCTGACGTTATGGTTTTAGTCCGCGAATTGGGCTTAGAACAAATGAAGGCGATTTGTGATGGAATTGTAAAAGAGGGTATTTTGGGACCAAGTGGAAGTGTTTTCCCATGTAGGACTTTGTATGGCTGTTTTTGGTAAATGCTATTTGAGTTTACACAGTCATAATAGTTCGGAAAATCTTGGTGCGTGCATTCAAAACTGTAGAAGAACTTATAGATCTTGAAGAGGGGCAAGAGTTGGAAATTGATAATGAGTACATCATGTCTCCTGAGGATTTATGTACGATTGAATTCTTGGATCAATTAATTGATACGGGAATTACTCTTATGAAAATTGAAGGGCGCGGTAGAACTCCTGAATATATTAAAACGGTTTTCGTAAATTGGACTAAAATTCATAACTTAATGATCTACACTAAATCAAAATGGCTAACGGGATTCTATTAATTGAATGTGCTGATCAGCAAGGTATTGTAAGTTCTGTTACAGACTTTATTTATACTAATAAAGGGAATATTGTTGAGTTAGATCAATACTTGGATCATGAAAACGGTCATTTCTTCATGAGGATTGAATGGGCTTTAGATGACTTCACGATTGAAAAAGAAAAAATAGGAGAATATTTTAATACTCTTTTAGCTAAGCGTTTTGATATCCGATATAACCTTTACTTTAATGATGAGGAGCCAAGGATGGCTTTGTTTGTAACTAAGTTGTCACATTGTTTAATTGATCTTTTAGGTAGGTGGTATAACGGAAGTTTACACGTAAAAATTCCAGTTGTAATTTCTAATCATGAATATTTAAGAGACATTGTTGAGAAGTTCGGATTGAAATTTTATCACATCCCAATTACAAAGGAAAATAAAGCTGAGCAAGAGCAGAAGCATTTAGAAATACTTGAAGAAAACAAGATAGATTTTGTTGTTTTGGCGAGATATATGCAAATTATTGGTGAAGGTTTAATTAAGAGTTATGAAAGCCGGATTATAAACATTCATCATTCTTTTTTACCTGCGTTTGTAGGTGCTAAACCATATCACGCTGCTTACGCTAGAGGTGTTAAGATTATTGGAGCGACAGCCCATTATGTAACTGAAGAACTGGATGCAGGACCGATTATCGAACAGGAAGTCTCGCGCGTTAGTCATCACAATACAATTAACGATTTGGTTCAAATGGGGCAAGATGTAGAGAAGATTACTTTAGCCAAAGCGGTTAAGAAACATGTTTTAAGAAAGACTTTAGTAGTTGGAAACAAGACCATTATATTTAATTGATTTCAGATATTAAAAAAGTCTCTTTTTCTACAAATGAACTTCTTTTAAAATTCTGCTTCAAATAATCTTTATCTTTGTAAAAACCTTTAATTATGGAATGGAAATTAATTTTAGTTACCATCGGATTTTTGGCAGTTGGATTTGCAGGAATAGCAGTTAAAATTCTGTTAAAGAAAGACGGGGAGTTCTCGGGTACTTGTGCTTCAAAAAACCCTGTGCTTAACCAAGAAGGTGAGCCATGCTCATTATGTGGAGCTCAACCTGGTGATAAGTGTGATAGTGATGATGAGAAAGAAGCAGTTGTTGCTTAGCTAATCTTTTTGCGGTGGAACAGGGTAGAGGAGTTTATCTTCCAGATTGGTGGATACGTAAGTTTCTAAATTTCCTTGAGCATCTTTGTAAACAATTAAAGCGTAGAGATTGTGAATTCCGCCTTCAACAATTGGAATTATTTCTTCTAATCTCATTATCATAAACGCTGTAGCGTAAGCATCTGCCATTGCAGCTTCATCGGTTAAAACGGTTGCGCTTAATATGTTTGAATTTGAGGGACTTCCAGTTCTAGGATCAATTGAGTGAACAATTCTTTTATCTCCCTCTTGTATGAATTTCCTGTAGTTTCCAGAAACGGCTATAGCTCTGAAATTAGTGTCCATTCTAACACGAGCCAATTCATCTTGCCCACCATCTAATTCGGTATTTGGGTGCTCTATTTGCACTAGCCATGGTTTTCTGTCAATTCGATAACCTTGAGCTACAATTTCCCCACCAACTTCCACAATATAGTTTCCAATTCCTAATTCAAAATTAAGATAATCTCCAATTACATCAGCAGTATAACCTTGCGCAATACCATCAAAAGTAAGTTGTATTATAGAGTCGTCTTTACAGATAAAATTATCTGTAAAGTCCCCTTTTAGCATATCTTCAAATGAATTGTAAACAATATCACCATTTAATAGTAAATATTCAAATCCCACAAAATCAGTAAGATCATAACTTAAAGAGTCACGGTAATTACAAACTAATGAGTCTTTTTTTAATGAATCAGAAACATTAATAAAAAGATCGTTTAACTTTATTGGATTTGCTCCAAATCCCCACAAATTAACTAAAGGCTTTACGGACGGGTCAAATGCACCATCTGTGATTGAGTTAATTTCATCACTTAATAAAAACAGACTAAGAATATGATTGTCAATTAAAAAACAAGAGTCAGATTGATTTAATTTACTCACTAGAGAATTTTCGTTATATGTACTAACAGAGTTGTCAATAGCTTTTAATATTGAATCTACTTTATGTTTAATTAGCGCTAGCTTATTCGTAGAGTCAACATATACAATGTTAAAGGTTGTGCCTTGCGTATGCCCAGAAAGATCATAGCGTTTAAATTCAGTTTTTGGCTTTTTATTTTCACAAGAACACAAAAAAAATCCTAAAAATAAGAGAGAGAAGAGAATTACTTTATGAGTTTTATTTAACATAAATATCGTTAAGTTTGTAATATTTCGTCTTTACAAGTATTAAGCTAAAATGTTTCGTTTTTAGAATATTTTTCGCGCTTCTTTTTTAACAACCTCTAAAGCAATAACGTTTGATCGCGCATTTAATTCTGTTTGGACAGCAACTAATTTTTTACTGAATTCAATTGCTGGTAATTGATCGGGAATTTGTGTACTTGTTACTGTGATTAGTTTTATTGCATCATCCTTTGTCGTTTTTACTTGTTCCCAGGCTGCCCCAGAGACATATAACTGTTGTGTAATGTTATGGTTGAATTCTTGTTTAATTTCGGCAAGAGCTAATAATTTAAGTTGTCCACATGTCATTCCGGGCTTCATTACTCTATTTACAACTTCAATTGGGTCAATTCTTTCTAAAAGAAGAATAACTCTTTCAAATGCTTGCATCTTTACAGGAGTTGTGAATTTTGTTGTTTCTCTATTAATCTCAAGAATATGTCGTTTACTTTCAGCCCTTAAAAATTGGCTAATCAATAAATAACAAATTGTAGCTACAATTACAGCTGGCACGCAGGCCATTAAAATATCATCAAACTCCATGTAAAATATAATTTATACTAAAATACAGATTTTTTAAATGATGTAGTACTTAACGGACAAGTTCGAAGGATCCTTCTTTCTCAAAAATATAACCTGATTTGTAACTGCCTGATAAATAGTAGTGATATGTGCCTGAAGGTAAGCTGACTCCTGAGTAAGATCCACTAAAAGATGGTTCTAAAGTTTCTGATTCTAAAAGAATATTGCCATCTGAGTCTAATATTCTCGTATATAATGAAGAAACTCCCGAAGAAATAGGGCTCCATTTATCAAATTGTCCATCATTATCGGGAGTGAAGGATGATGGGATTTCGATGTAAGTAGAACAATGGGTTAATGATATATTAATTGTAGTGTCTAGTTCTTCTTCACCTTCTTTATAGTATTCTAGCTTTAATTGATAATTTCCTCTTTTTGAAGTCCTAAATATTGAATCATTAGATAAAAATGTATTTTCAGATTCTTCATTTATTTTGTACCAGCTATATTTTAATCCATTTGGAATGTATCCAATTAAATCGACAAAATTATTTTGATAAAAACATTCATTAATTGGCAGAAAATTTTCTACTACATTAATAGAAGAGACTGTTGGTTGGTAATTGCCAGAAAATTTCACTTCTTCATAGTCCAAATTCATCATTTCTTTCTTTCGACAAGAAAAAAAGGTGCAAATTATAAATATATAAACAAGGTTTCTCATTACTTAAATGCATAATTAATACCGAATGAAACATAACCTTTTCGTTCTGTATAATTGTTAATGTTTATGCGTTCAATTTGATAATCGTCTTTTTGTCTTAGAGAATATCTTCCTTGAAATCTAAGTCCATTCACAAGATAAAACCCTAGTGTTAAACTATATTTTTTTAATGCTTCATATTCCGACATTAAAAAAAACTTGTCGTTATAAGTTATACCAACGCCTGGGGTGTAGTTATGAAATATTTCTTTTTCATATTTAAATAATAATGAGGATTTTATTTTTTTCACTTCTGGCAAATGAATACCTGAGATGACTGAATGTTTTATTATTTGTAAAGTTGTCTCATTATCTAATTGCGTTGGTTTTAAGTTATCGGCACTATAACCAACATAAAAAGATGGATGATTTATAAATCCGCTTAAATCATAGCTTAAATATTGTTTAGATTTAGATTTAAGACTTCCTAATGCTGTTGTGAAAATATAGTCACTGTAAGTAGCTTTTTCTCGTAGTGTAAGTTGTTTTACAGCTAAGTTTTCATTGTGGTAACTGGCATTGGCCCCAATCCTAACATCTACTTTCTTTGAGAATTTATTTTTATAAGATAAGCTTATGTTGGCTTCTCGATTATTCCAGTTATTTTGAATTAGGTGTGTCAAGTATCCACCAATGGAAAAGTTGGATTTTTTTATTCGACTTTCATAACCCACTAATAAGTTTTGAGGTTGAATAAAATTAAAAATACCTGCTTCATTTTTATAATCGTAAATGGTTTCCCATCTTTTGTAAAAGGATGCAGACAGGTTTTGATTGTCATAAAAACCTGTTAAAGATGAGTTGTCCCAAAAATTTAACCAAATAGTAGCTCCTGCGTGTAATTTAAATTTTGGCGGTTTATTTGCCGCGTAAATCACCTTACTTGGCAGGTTAAGCATAGCCGGGCAATTTTCTGTTCTTTTGCAACCTATGGATATGGTATTGGGTTTAAAAACTTTTTCATCCGATATAGTATTAGGATACTCAACTGTATGTTTATTTTTATGATCATTTTTTTCAAAAGATTGAACCGTTCTTTTTGACGATATGGGAAGGTTTAAACCTTTTTTAGAATCGAATAAATCTAAATTTTCTTTGGTACTTAACTTTCTTGTCAAAGTGTTATTTTTTGATAATGAAGCTAACTTAAATTCTTTTTTTAAGACTTTTTTAGAATCAGATTTTTTTTGGGTAGACGATTTTTCTAAATTATTCACAAAAATAGATTTATTTTCATCTTCTGTATTCCAAACACCAAAACTTAGTCCAAATAATAAGGCGATTGCGGCAGCTATCTTGTAAAAGGTATTTTTACTCTTTCTGTTTAATGCTTTTTCTATTGCCTGCCAATGTTTAAAGTTATATTGAATATTTCCCGATTTCAATCGAGTACTTATTATTCTTTCAAATTTAGATAAATTGCTTTCAGCTAGTTTTTCACTAAAAGATTCCCAACTTGTAGAATCTAGTTGAATTTCACTATCTAGCTTATTTTTAATGGTTTTATCAAATTTTGAAGTGTTGTTAAAATTGTTGTTAAAATCATCCCAGCTTTCCACTGGAATTACAGCAGAACCAGCGTTTAACTTATCTTTGATAGCTTTTTCAAATGAAGAATAGAAAGGTTCTGAACTCAATTTTTTGTTAAACTGATCCCAATTAGAAGCGTTAATTTCCATTTCCCCTTCGTGAAGCTTTTTCCTGATTTCGTCTTCAAAGTCCCCCATTTCTTATCCTGCCATTTTTTCAATTTTGGCCAATAGCATCTTTTTTAATTTTTGTTTCGCCTTAGCTAGATTGGACTTTGATGTTCCAATATTTATTTTCAATTCATCGGCAATTTCTTGATGCGTAAATCCATCAACTATATACATGTTAAATACAGTTCTATAAGCTGGGCTTAAAAATTGAACCATATTTAATAAATCTTTAAAACTTACATGCTCTAAAATGCCAGCATCTTCTTCTTCATCAATCACAAAGCTTCCGTGTTTATCGTCAAGCTCTAACATTTGATTGTGTTTTTTATTTTTTCGAATATGATCAATACTAGTGTTCACCATTATCCTACGAATCCATCCCTCAAAAGAACCTTTTTTACCATATTTTGGTAAGTTTTTAAATACCTTTATAAAGGCTTCTTGAAACATATCCAAAGCCTCATCAGGATCTTTTGCATATCGCATGCATACTGCCATCATTTTCCCATAAAAGTGTTCGTACAAAGCTTGTTGGCTTCGACGGTCACCGTCAATACAACCTTTGATAATAATATCTTGGTTTAGCATAGGGTATATAAATGGTTTGTTCTTGCTGTAATTAAAGACTCCATTTTTCCAAATGGTTGCTTGTAAATTTAGTGATTAATAAAATAGTTAACAATATGTGAATAAATGTGTGTAGTTAAAGCGTGCGGTTTTGCTTGGACTAACTTATATTTGGCGTCCTTAAATTTTTGAATTATGACTGATTGGTTTACAGTAAAAATTAAATACTTAAAGCAAAGCCCTGAGGATGGGTCGATTACAAGTAAAAGTGAAGCTTACATGTTGAATGCGTTAAGTTTTACGGAAGCTGAAGCAAGATTGCAAGGTATTTTAGAAGAGTATATTCCAGAGTATAATTTATTAGCGTGTGCTAAAACAAATATTCAGGATGTTATTATTGATGAAGCTTTTGAGAGCTTTTTTAAAGTTAAAGTAAGCTACGTTAGTGCTGACCCCGATAGTGGGAAAGAAAAGAAAATTAACGAAAACTATATTATTCAAGCAGATGGCTTAAAAGAAGCTTACGAAAAAATGGAGGTGCGGCTTCAGGGATCTATTGTTAGTTGGGAAATACCTTCTATTACAAAATCGAACGTTGTAGATGTATTTCCTTATATAGAAGAAACAGTACTTGAAAATAAAGAGGAAGGAGTGGAAGCTTAATTGTCCTTTAATTTTTTTTGATAGCCCTGTTGCTTTTTTTTTGCAGCAGGGTTTTTTTTTGGACGGAACTAATTTTCTTGAGGTGCTACCATCTAAGTTTCAATTAGTGGGTGTGTTTTATAT
>JAQXEE010000065.1 GCA_029251005.1 Flavobacteriales bacterium
GAAACTTTAAGTAATTATTTAAAGATCCAACGCTACGCTCTGGATGACGGAAATCAACTAACAAAATCAGAAAAAACAAAAGCAAAGACAAAAGAAACACCATCTTCTATCTTTTAAAAAGGAAAAAGTAACCAAAACCGTCATTCAGAAGGAGGTACGACTGTTGAAACTTTAAGTAATTATTTAAAGATCCAACGCTGCGCTCTGGATGACGGAAATCAACAAAAAAAACAAATCAAGACCAATACTAGTTTACGGTCTGTAACTTGCGGGGGAATCAGTTTAAACAAACATAATTAAGGCTAATTCGTTGATTAAATTTTTAAAAAAATACAATCCTGAGTGCAAAAAACACAACCAACACCCAAAGTATAATAATTGATTTAACTATCTTAAGAGGATGAAAATTTTAAAAATAGTTTTCTTATTCATCGCAATACCATTATTAAGTTTCGGGCAAAATAAAATTAATCCATTTCAGATTTACGGGCCATATGGTTCGGAAACTTTTTCGAATTTTAATCAAGCTTTACTCAACGCACAAAACTGTTATAAACTAAAATCAGAAGGGGAAGACTTAAGCAAGTCTGCTAAGCGAATAAAAAAACTTAACAAGCTATACGTCATAGACTTGAAAGAGAATAACATAGATAGTTTACCCGAGAGCATTTCTAACTTTAGAAACCTCATGTATTTAAAAAGCTCAGGAAATCCACTAAGAAAGCTCCCAGAAAGTATCGGTAGTACACCTACTATTAAAACAATTATATTGCACCATACAGTTTTAGATAGTTTACCCTATTCATTTAATGATCTTGGAAGTTTGGCTGAACTAGAAATTCAAGTTAACAATTCAGATACTTTTTTTACAAAAGAAGCATTGAAAGGTCTTTACAACCTTAAATCAATCATGCTATACAAAATTAACCTTAAAGAGTTTCCAAAAGGGCTACAAACGAACAGAAAGCTTAAAAAAATTATGATGATTGATTGTCATCTTACAAAACTAGACTCCCTTTTTGGTCAATCAAAAAGTGTACAGACATTAATTTTAGACAAAAACCAATTCACTGTTTTCCCTCGAGAAGTTTTTCAATTAGCTACATTAAAAGAGTTAAGTTTAAGAGATAACAAACTAACTTCTCTTCCTGAAAAAGTATCGAAAATTAGAGGATTGGAAATATTAGATTTAACAGGGAACAAGATTCCTCTAG
Organism: Flavobacteriales bacterium; assembly: GCA_029251005.1. Lineage (GTDB taxonomy): Bacteria > Bacteroidota > Bacteroidia > Flavobacteriales_C. The sequence continues at coordinate 1,215 of JAQXEE010000065.1, forward strand.
TTGAAATAGATGTTTTAAGGTCTTTATTACCGGGTTGTAAAATTATTTACTAACCCTCAACTCTTTACCTCCCAAAAGAATGTGGTTTCTTTTAATGCCATTCCATTTACAAATTTGGTTTACAGACACGCCATACATACCAGCGATTTTATAAAGATAATCACCCCCTTTTATCTTATGAAACTGTGTTCCTGGCTGAAATGAGACATAGCCTTGTTTGGTTTTTCTGATCACTACCGAATCCGAAAGCAATTCAAATTTTTTAAAATCAATAATTGTTTCAGGGTTAATAGGTTTCCCTTTATATCTAGTTTCAAAATGTAAATGACTTCCTCTTGAAGCTCCTGAGTTACCTCCTCTAGCAACAGCTTGTCCCGGATCAACAATATCTCCTGGTTGTACCATTATCTTGTACAAATGTGCATAAATAGTTTCCAATCCATTATTATGACGAATAATCAATGTTCTACCGTAACCTCCAGTCCACTTAGCCAATCTAACAACTCCTCTAAATACACTCCTGACAGTATCTCCTCGAACTAAATCAATATCAATACCATTATGAGGTCTGTCGTTTCTCCAACCAAACCGTGAAGTTACAACACCTTCTATAGGATGCTCATATCCACAATTCATAAAATTATCGGTTAAACTTAGAGTTGTTTCAGAATCATGACGACAAATATCTGATTTGTAAGGATGTGGCATTAATGTATTCCAAGACTTATAAACATCGTGTGCAGGATATGGATTAGTATCGATTGGCCAAGGTGCGCCATATTCTTCATTAATTTTTAAGCTAAGCAAATCGATCACGTTAGAATCGATATTCTCCTTTTCCAGTAAGCTATCAACCAAAAGTATTAAATCGGCTTTCACCATGCCTTTTTCGAGCTTAACTTTTAAGGCATCAAAGTAATTTAAAGCAACAACTTCGTTGGATACAGTATTTACTACACTAGTACCTTCACCTCCGAGGATATTTCCAAGAAACACAATACATAAAATTGCAACAATACCATTCCTTACGTTCTTCATCTTAATCCATTTTTCACAGCGGGGACGCAAGATACGTACTTTTTTATTAACAAGACACCCTTAGTTTTGATGCAACTTATTGATTTACTGCTTAAAAATGACTTAGAGTCATTGTTAATAAGTGATTGGAGAAAGATTAATAAACTAAGAGTTTTTACCATTAGAGAAAAAGCCAAACTTATGTAAGTTTATTAATATTAACTGATTCGCAAGAGAACCGGTGCTAATCCCTTTGTAAATATGTAGGAATAATAATTTAGTAGAAGTAGCAGTAGCGGCATTAAAACCGTAGTTATAAATCTAAATAAATTGAGTTACTCTAAACGAAACCGAAGATATTTCGGCAAAAGTCATCAATCATTAAAAAAAACGGGAATTATTTATAATCATCAAAAAAACTAACGCATATCCTTCAGCTTCACTCCATCATTCCCAATCACAATAGGATTATCATCCGAAATCCTTTTCTCCTCAGGACCATTCTCTAGCTTCAAAACTCCTCTAGGGCAAACAGCTGAGCAAACACCACAACCAACACAACTCGACCGTATTATATTCTGACCTTTTTGGGCATAAGCCCTTACATCAATCCCTTGCTCACAATATGTTGAGCAATTTCCACATGAGATACATTGCCCACCATTGGTAGTAATTCTAAACCTCGACTTGAATCGTTGAACAATTCCCATATAAGCAGCTAATGGACAACCAAACCTGCACCAAACTCTGTTTCCAAAAATTGGATAAAATCCAGTCCCAATAACTCCTGAGAAAATAGATCCAATAGCAAATCCATACCAAAAACGTATATCTTCTGCCCTCATTCCTAAAAAGTATTCCGATCTAGTCAGCGCACCAATCGTCATAAAAATGGCAAAAACAAAAACCGTATAAATAATGATTCGCTCAAACTTCCAAGCATTCATGCTTTTATCCGAATGCTGACGGTAAGGATCTCCAACCGTTTCAGCCAAACCACCGCAACCACAAACCCATGAGCAATACCATCTTTTCCCAAAGAAGTAAACCATTACAGGCACAACAACTAAGGTTAACACAATTCCCCATACCAACATAAACAAGCCAATCGAACCAGCGTCTTTTAACGCTTTAAAATTCCAATCAAAAAAGAAATCATAATCTAACGGCCACGCATTTTTAAAGTCATACCAAGGCAATTTAAACCGCACCAATATCTCAGGAATTAAAAATGCAAAAGCAATTTGAAAAAATAAAACAGAAATCGTTCGAATAATTTGATACTTGTTATGGCGATACTTAATTAACATTCGAATCCCCATTACAGTCATGAACACACAATACATAAAACCGTACAAAAACCATTCACTGGCAGGATTAGCACTCAAGTACAAACTAATATTGTCAACCAGCAATATTTGATTCACCGCAAAATCGGGCATAAAATAAAGCACGATATAAAAGGTCACCAAATAACCAAAAACCAGCCAAGCAATCCAACCTTTATTTGTTGCCTGATTTTGAAAAATCGCATCGTTTTTGATTCCTGCAGGACCATCTGTTTGAATAGCCGGTAATAAAAAGATTAACCCCCCAAAAATTCCCAATCCAAAAGTTAACCAAAACAATGTTCCTTTATTTTCAGCAACAAACCCAATAGCAGAGTTCCGAATTAATGGATAAGCATATTGCCCATGTTTCTTAGTGTCTTTAATCCAAAGTACCTTACCCCATTCGTTTTCAATTTTTTCTTTCGACGCACCAGCTTCCTCTAGTGATTTAATAATTGTACGATGGTAATCGTGCGATGCCTCAATAACGGTTAATAAAGCGGCAGATAATTCAAAATGAGAATTCCACTTCCCTACGATCTTATTTTTACCTTCTTCAGCTAGGAATTCACTTTTAATCCACTTGTCAGCTAGGAATTTTTCAAACTGAACTTCCGTAACTTCAAAAGTTCCCAAAAACGAAACTGCATTAAACAATGTAAAAGCTGTAAGGAACATAAACAGTCCTGCATTTTTAATACTCTTCATCATGAAATAAATTTTAAAATGCGTTTCCAACTTTTTTTCTTTGGTTGAATCGTTGTTCCATTTTCTGAGTTGAATTTGGCAACAATTTCCAACTCATATTGTGTGTAAAACTCAGGATCGAAGTTTGCGTCTTTTAGATGTTCCAAAACCATCTCTATGGATGCCAACTCGTTTAACCAACCATCAAAAACGTTGTGGCGTAATCGTATTCCAAAAGTATTTATTCCAATAAATTTTCTCGATTTTTCTTCAAACACAAAATGCATACACATTTTGCCTTTTTCATGTTCCCAATAAAAGTCTTTATGACCCTTTGAAAGTTTTGGTAAAACCCATCCGTAGGTTTGATATTCAATGTCAAAAAACTTTGCCGAGTTGAACCAATTACCAGGGGTATATTCGCAAAGATTACCCGTAATAGTTTGCGCTACAGTTTCACCCATTATCCTGCCGGTGTACCAAACTTGCTCTATCGAACGGCGACCAAGGACTGGATTTTTAAACTCAGCACAATCACCAATCGCATAAACACCAGGAATGTTCGTTTGTAAATCTTTACCAACCAAAATACCACGATTTGTTTCGAGTTCGGTATCTTTTAGGAATTTAATATTTGGAGAAACTCCAGCCGTTAAACCAACCCATCCACATTCAATAATATCTCCCGATTTTGTTTTTATTGCTTTTACGCGTCCAGTTCCATCATCGATAATCTCGTTCAGTTCCGAACTTAATCTTAAATCCACATGATGTTCTTTCATGTGACGTGCAATCAGGTCCGATTCTTGTTTGGGTAAAACATTGCCCCAAAACTGATTTTCACGCACCAAAAAAGTAACCGGTATATTTCGGCTCAATAACATTTCGGCCATCTCAACGCCTATCAATCCACCTCCCACAATTACTCCTCGAGTAATGTTTTGCGTGAATTCTTCCATTCTTTCTAAATCTTGTTTACTAAATAATCCTCCCACTCCATCTAAATCCTGCCCTTTCCAACCAAACTTATTAGGAGTTGAACCAGTTGCTAAAATCAGTTGATCATATTTTAAGCATGATCCATCCGAAAACTTTAAATTCTTATCCGAATAATCAATCTTTTCAACGTAGCCCTTTCTTAAATCAATCCTGTTTTTCTTCCAAAACCAAGGTTCGTAGGGTTGCGTGTGCTCAAACTTCATGTGTCCCATATAAACATACATTAGGGCTGTTCTGCTAAAAAAATAATCGGTTTCTGCCGAAATTAACGTGATTTGATAATCTGAATTTTTTCGAATATGCCTTGCTGCAGTTACTCCGGAAATTCCATTACCTATAATAGCAATATGAGTCATTGGAATGATTTAACTTTTAACTGAGGTAAATATCATTTTTTTAATCCTACTAGTCTGTCGGTGTTCCGACAAATCTTTATCCATAAATAATCGACATTTACAACGGTAACAACCTACGGCTTTTAAAAACAATTGTTTCGTGAAAAACATACTTACTATTGCATTATTATTCAACTTGTTAAACAATTCGTTTTCGAATATCCAAGTAGATTCATTCTTAAAATCTGTGGTGAATAATGGGCGCGTTAATTACGGCTTGATTCAAAAAGAAAAAACAAAACAATTAGATTCCTTAATCCAAAATCTAAATACCGATCTCATAAACAGCAACATTACGCAATCAAAAGCAGTTTACCTTAATTTATATAACCTCTTAGTAATAAAACAAATTGTTACCAACTACCCTATTAATAGCCCTAATGAAATCCCTGGCTTTTTTGATAAAACAAAGTTTACAATCAAAAACAAAGCTACCACTTTAAATCAGTTAGAAAACAAAATCATCCGACCAACTTATAAAGATTCTCGAGTACATTTCGCTTTAGTTTGTGGTGCAAAAGGCTGTCCTCCAATTCAGCAATTTGCTTTTTTTACCGATTCACTGGATCAGCAATTGGATAGCGTAACTATTACTGCCCTAAACGATCAAAGCTTTATTCGATTCCAAAAAACAGGGTTTGCCGAAATATCCGAAATATTCAAATGGTACATAGCCGATTTTGGAGGCAATGAAAAAGGAATCAAAAACTTTATCAATAAATACCGATTAACAAATAAAATCACAGAAATTAGCTATTACAATTACGATTGGACATTAAATGATTTTAAAACAGTTTCGGGATCAAACGTAGCTACTTATACTCCATCGGTATTGTTAAAAAAAAATCAATTTGAAATTCAGTTTTTCAACAATCTTTACACACAAACAGCTTGGCGAAACGATCAAGGAGAATTACAAAAACTAGGTTCGCGTGGAAGTTGGAATACTTTAATGATGACCTTTAATTACGGTGTTTCTAAATCCGCTCGATTCAATGTAGGACTTGATATTAACCTTCGCTCTACACATAATGACACGGAGGACAGTAAGGCAATTGATATTTTCAAATTTGCTCAAAACGATCAAAGCCGAACAACCATTTCTACCATAGGACCAAAAATCAAATGGAATCCCATTAAAAAAATAACCAATTTCTCCCTACAATCTGCCTTTTGGATTCCTGTTGCAGATAGCTTAGAAAACAAATCCAATCGACCTTGGTTGGATTACGATCGCTATACCTGGTGGACACAGTTATTTTACGACAAATCAATTGGTGCAAAATATCAGTTCTTTGGTGAATTGGATTTCTTACTAAGAATTCCTAAAATCGGATCAAACGTCCCTTCTTCCGAAATCATATTCTCTACTCCAGTAAGTATCTTTATCAGTTACTTCCCCTCTCCAAAAAGCACCATTTATGTACAATATCAATACGCACCAACAATTACCAGTTACCCATCCTTTTATATGCAAGCAGGAATTGGTGGGAAATACCAAGTCCTACCCCAATTGCAAGTCGAAGCATCTTACACCAACTTTTTTGCTGGACATACCCAAGGAGCTGGGACTACTTTTAATGTAGGCTTAAGGTATATTTCGAAATAAAGCAGTTAAATAACCAACTCAATTGGAGACTTTCCCTACTTATGAACAACCGCTAATTTTGTTGATTATTAATTAATAAAAAACCTTGCTTCTTTTCAAAAACAGCGGTATTTTTGCGCCACACATTTTAACCACAATCATGAATAGAGATTCTCAAATTTTTGATCTAATCAAACAAGAAAACAAAAGACAATTAGATGGTATCGAACTAATTGCTTCGGAAAACTTTGTTTCAGAACAAGTTATGGAAGCAATGGGAAGTATCTTAACCAACAAATATGCTGAAGGTTTACCCGGTAAGCGTTATTATGGAGGTTGTGAAGTGGTTGATCAAATTGAAACTTTAGCAATTGATAGATTAAAGGAACTTTTCGGAGCAACTTGGGCTAACGTTCAACCGCACTCTGGTGCACAGGCTAACATGGCTGTTTTTTCAGCTTTCTTAAATCCTGGAGACAAAATTTTAGGATTCGATTTATCACATGGTGGTCATCTTTCACACGGTTCTCCTGTAAACGTTTCTGGTAAATGGTTCGACGCTAACTTTTACGGTGTTGAAAAAGAAACTGGATTAATTGATTTTGATAAAGTTGCTAACCAAATTTTAGACTTGAAGCCTAAATTGGTTATCGCTGGAGCTTCTGCTTACTCAAGAGATTGGGATTATGCGAAAATGAGAAAAGCTTGTGACCAAGTTGGAGCTATGTTATTAGCTGATATCTCTCACCCATCTGGATTAATCGCAAAAGGCTTCTTAAACGATCCAATGCAAGAATGTCACATCATTACTACTACTACTCACAAAACTTTAAGAGGTCCAAGAGGTGGAGTTATAATGATGGGTAACGATTTCGAAAACCCTTTCGGTTTAAAAACAATGAAAGGTGTTACAAAAAAAATGAGTCAAGTTTTAGACGGAGCTGTTTTCCCTGGAACTCAAGGTGGACCTTTAGAGCACGTTATCGCTGCAAAAGCAATTGCTTTTCAAGAAGCGTTATCTGATGACTATACAGATTACATGAAGCAAGTGAAATTAAATGCGTCTGTAATGGCTTCTGAAATGATCAAAAAAGGATACTCTATCATATCTGGAGGAACTGACAACCACTCAATGTTAATCGATTTAAGATCGAAAGACATTTCAGGTAAAGTTGCCGAAGCTGTTTTAGGACAAGCACATATTACTACAAATAAGAATATGGTTCCTTTTGATGATAAATCTCCTTTTGTAACTTCAGGTATCCGTTTTGGAACAGGAGCCATTACATCGAGAGGTGTTAATGCTAACGAAATCGTAGAAATCGTTGACTTAATCGACGAAGCCTTAATGAATGCTGGCAACGATTCAAAACTATCTGCGATAGGACAAAAAGTAAATAGTTTGATGGTTGGTAAACCATTATTTGCTACTCCAGTTATTGGATAAAGTTTATGCTTCTGATTAAAAGATTAGTTATTTTAAAATCCCTCAGCGAAAACTGGGGGATTTTTTTTATTACCTAGAAGTAATAACAATTTTAACGAACTCCTTTGTAAATAAACGAACCCTTAAGAGAAATCTCTCGTATGAAGATTATTTTTCAACCACTTAAAAACATAAAAGCTTTGTGAGCAAGTCATGCAAACAAAAAAAGTTTTAATAACACTTACTTTTAATGAAGTTTAAAGCTAAGCATCTTCTTTTTAAAGTGAATTATGATGTTTATTTTGTCTAATGAAAAGGTGTAATAAATAAACAAAACTAGTATATTAGTACCACTTCACTCAGCATTACAATTGACCATGAAAGGAATTTTACTTAATAATTTAGGATCGCCAGACTCTACAGAAATTAAAGACGTTAAAAAGTATTTAGGAGAGTTCTTGATGGATGAACGCGTTATAGATATTGCTTATTGGAAGCGGTGGTTATTAATTAATGGAATTATTTTAAAAGTACGTCCTAAAAAATCAGCCGCTGCTTATAAAAAAGTTTGGTGGAAAGAAGGTTCTCCACTGGTTGTAATATCAAAAAGGTTTGCTGAAAAAATTACTAAAAAAATAGAAATACCGCTAGCTCTAGCAATGCGGTATGGCTCTATGTCAATGGAAAAAGGCATAAAAGATTTGGTTGAACAAGGTGTTACTGAAATATTTTTAGTACCACTATACCCTCACTATGCAATGTCGTCTTATGAAACAGTAGTCACAAAAGCAGAAGAAATTTTGGCAGATAAATATCCGAATATTAAACTAGATGTCCTGCCTCCTTTTTACAATAAACCCAGTTATATTAAAGCGATGAGTAACAACATTGCAAACCACCTAGAAAACTTTGATTACGATCACATACTTTTTTCTTACCATGGGATTCCTGAGCGTCATATTTTAAAATCTGACGTAACAAAAAGTCATTGTAAAATTGATGGTTCATGCTGTGAAAGAAACTCTATTGCCCACCACTCATGTTACAGACATCAGTGTTTTGAAACCACAAAAGAAATAGCAAAAAAATTAAATCTGAAAGAAGGCACTTACAGTAATTCTTTTCAATCAAGACTATTAAAGGATCCGTGGCTAAAGCCATATACAGACTTTGAACTAGAAAAATTCCCGGTTGAAGGAAAAAAGAAGCTTGCGGTTATAACACCTGCATTCGTGTCAGATTGCTTAGAAACATTAGAAGAAATTGCAATGGAAGGTAAAGAAGAGTTCTTAAAATTTGGAGGAACCGATTACAAACATATTCCTTGTATGAATGATAATGCTGAATGGGTAGATGTTATGGTTTCTTGGATTAATGAATGGAAAACATCTTAACTAAATAAAAACTAATTATTTAATTCAACTTATGAAAAACTACTTAATAATAGGAGGTTCATCAGGAATTGGGAAATCTTTGGTTAATCAATTAACATTAAAAGGTTTTAATGTTTTTGCAACCTACAACAAAAGCGAAATTAACGATTCTTCACCAAATGTGCACTACCATCATTTAGATGTAACTCAAGAAGTTCTTGACTTGTCATTTTTACCTGATCAAATAGATGGATTTGCATATTGCCCTGGAAGTATAAATCTTAAGCCATTTCATCGTATCGAGCCGGTGAAATTTTTAGAAGATTATCAACTTCAAGTAATTGGGGCTGTAAAAATATTGCAGCAAATACTTCCGAATCTAAAAAAATCAGACTCAGCAAGTGTTTTATTTTTCTCTACTGTTGCAGTTCAAACCGGTTTTAATTATCATACGCAAGTTGCGGCCTCCAAAGGTGCAATTGAAGGACTAACTAAATCTTTATCGGCAGAATTAGCGCCTAAAATCCGAGTAAATGCGATAGCACCTTCTATAACAAATACTCCTTTAGCTTCTAAATTTTTAAACTCAACCGATAAAATTTCGGCTAATTCAGAGAGACACCCCTTAAAGAAAATTGGTAGTCCAGATGACATTGCTAACATGGCATCATTTCTATTAAGTGAGGAATCATCTTGGATTACAGGTCAAATATTAAAAGTTGATGGTGGAATTTCATCAATAAAAACTTAAGAAAGATTTCTTCAGAAAAAAAGCGGTTTTTATATATTATAAATTCTCAGCACTTTATAGCTCAAAGTCTAATTAGACCATTTTTTTAAGCTGAATTGCTGTAAACGAATAATTATTATGATTAAAATAATCTTAATCGTACTAGGGATAACGATTGTAGCATTTATTGCTGTTCAAATATTCGCTATGAATTCACAAAATAAGATTGAATCCTATTCATATACACTAGAAAAAAGTTTTGGAACATTCGAAATAAGAAGCTACAAAGCCAGTTTATTTACCTCAGTAAAACTACCTAGTAAAGATTATAAGAAGGTATCAAGTAAAGGGTTCTCAATTTTAGCAGAATACATATTTGGAGGGAATGACAAGAACGAGAAGATATCAATGACTTCTCCAGTGACAATTTCATTAGAAGATACTATGACAATGATGTTTTTAGTACCAAAAAAATTCAACAAAGAATCATTACCTAAACCCAATCAATCCATTATTGAATTCACAGAAGAACCTGAAAAGACTGTAGCAGAAATCACCTTTGGAGGTTGGGCAAATGATGAAAACATTCAAGTTTATAAAAAAAAATTAATCAACTTATTAAAGGAAGAAGGTATTAAGCACACAGATAAATTTTCCTTTCTCGGCTATAACCCGCCTTTTGAAGTTTTTAATAGAAAAAACGAAATAATTGTAGAACTCTAAAGCTGCTAATATTTAATTCAACTTTTAAAGTGCATTTATTGGCAACAAATTCTGACACTGGAGTTGCTACCTTTAATGAGAGATAAAAGTTAAGATAGTTGAAGTTGGTTTTGATAATTAACTTTAAACTATGGAAAAACGAACAAAATTTAGTAACGACTTCAAACTCAAAGCAGTTAATTTGAGTGAGAAATTTGACAATATAAAAGATTTAGCAATCAGTTTAGGAATAGACGTAGCATCACTTTACCGATGGAGGAAAGAATACTTTAAAAGAGAAGGAGAAGGCGAAGTATTCCCTGAAGTAGGTAAATCTAAAGGAATCTTTGATCCTGAACTAGAATAATTAAAGCGTTTACGGAGAGAAAATAAAGATTTAAAAGAAGAACGCGATATCTTAAAAAAGGCGGTGAGCATCTTTTCCAAGAACGATTGAAAAAATATAAATTCATTGAGAATCATAAATACAAAACAAGAATGGAAGCTGAATTGCAGATTTTCAAATACATTGAAACTTGTTACAACAGAATCCGAAGGCATTCAGCTTTAAACGGAAAATCAATTTTAGAATTTAATCAAATTAATAATATGAAATCAGCGGCTTAACTATCTTAACTTTTTTCTTCAGCTTTTTATTGCAATTCCAAAGTCCGGGATAACATTTTTATTATGATATACCTTAGCTGAATTTTGACTTAAAAGCCACTTCCATCCTCTCTCATTTCTGCTTATCTTTGCATCAAATTTCATTGATATGTGCGATTCTAATGATCCGTTGAAAAATAAAGTTAGCGAGGAAGATATTTCTTTGGCTACCAGAGTTTTGGAGAAGCTTGTAGCAAATCCTGTTCAATTGTTTGAATTAGGAGAGCAAACGCGTATTGATTTAATGAAGGCTGCTGGAAAGCTTACTCGTCCTGATCGAGAAGAGTTTGATGGACGAAGAAAGAATGCAAAGAAAGCAGCAGAAAGAAAACGAAGAGAAAGAGAAAAGCACGCGCGAAAAGAAACTGGTATTAGAAGCGCAAGAGAAGCTACTGTTTTTATTGCTCCGAAAATGTTGGAGGAAACACTAGCAACTCATAAAGAAGTTGGTGAATTAGAAAATCCTCGCAACTGCTATGTTTGTAAAAAAATGTTCACAAAACTGCACCACTTTTATGATGCAATGTGTCCGGAATGTGGGGACTTTAATTACGCTAAGCGTTTTCAAACCGCCAACCTTTTTGGCCAAGTTGCCGTTGTTACGGGATCTCGCCTAAAGATTGGATATCATATTACTTTAATTTTATTACGATCGGGAGCTAGCGTTGTTGCCACTACCCGTTTTCCTGTTGATTCTGCAATCCGATTTGCGCAAGAAGAGGATTATGATGAATGGAAAGATCGATTAAAGATTCATGGATTAGATTTGCGCCATATACCAAGTGTGGAGATATTCTGTAATTTTATTGAGGAAACTTACGGAAGACTAGATATTCTGATTAACAATGCAGCTCAAACAGTAAGAAGACCTGCTGGTTTTTACGCTCATTTAATGGAAAATGAGGAAAAAGATCGCGATGATTTGAGTAAAGATGTAAAAGTTCTTTTAGGTGATCATCACCATACAGTTGATGAATTAAGAAATTACGCAAAAGCATCAACAAACGAGAAGAATAGTCAACTACCTGTTGCATGGCACGCCCCAGAACCTGGGATTGGAATTAGAGCTTCGGCTAAACTTTCTCAAATACCTTACAGTTTTGATAACTCATTACCTACTAAAGAAGTTTTTCCTGAAGGTGAATTAGATGCTGATTTACAACAGGTTGATTTACGAAAAACAAATAGTTGGCGTTTAAAATTAGGTGAAGTGGAAACTTTGGAAATGATTGAAGTACAATTGGTAAACTCAGTTGCACCATTTGTACTTTGCAGCCGTTTATCTAAAATAATGAGAAGAGATAATACAGGAATGAAACACATCATTAACGTTTCGGCAATGGAAGGTAAATTCCACCGATTCTTTAAAGAAGATCGTCATCCTCACACCAACATGGCAAAAGCTGCTTTAAATATGATGACGCATACTTCAGCTTTAGATTTTGCAAAAGATGGTATTTATATGAATGCAGTTGATACTGGTTGGGTAACGGATGAGGATCCTGTAGAGTTGTCGAAAAGAAAAGAAGATGAGCATGATTTCCAACCTCCATTGGACATTGTTGATGGTGCTGCTAGAGTTTTAGATCCTTTGATTGATGGAATTAATACAGGTAAACATTGGTGTGGAAAATTCTTGAAAGATTATCAACCTATTGACTGGTAAATGGCAAACTGGACTTCTTTTTATTTAATCCGATTAGAGTTTTTAGGATTTCGATACCACGGTTGGCAAAAGCAACCAAAGTACCGAAGTGTGCAAGGAATGCTTGATAAAACGCTACTATTTATCCTTGGGCATGAAGATTTTAAAACATTGGGGTGTGGTAGAACTGATGCAAAGGTTTCTGCTGATGATTTCGCATTGGAGTTATTTTTAAATCAAACGTTTGAAACAAAGAATTTATTGAAGGAATTGAATAAAAACTTGCCTTCTGACATTAAAGTAAAATCGGTCGAAGCTGTTGGTCCTGAGTTTAATATTATTCAAAGCTCAAAAGAGAAAGAATACCATTATTATTTTTCTAGCGGTGATAAATCACACCCGTTTAACGCCCCGTTAATTAGAGATTTTGGAAATCAGCTAGACATCGAATTAATGCAAAAAGCTGCTAAACTATTTGAAGGTGTTCATAATTTTAAGCGTTACGCTAGTAAGCCATCTTCCAACACTATTTTTGAAAGAGAAATTGTGCTTTCGGAAATCGTAGTCAACCAACAAATACAAGCCAACTTCACTCCTACTAAATCTTACATTTTTAAAGTTAGAAGTAAAGGTTTCTTAAGATACCAAGTTCGCTTAATGGTGGGTGCATTAGTTAATATAGGAAGAGCTGAATGGACATTAGATGACTTAAAAGAAACGCTTAAAAATACTGAAGGACTACAAGTAAAACATATCGCTCCATCATCTGGATTAGTTTTGCATAAGGTGGAATTTGATTAATCTCTCATCAGTACATCTCTTTATAGAACACCACAGCTTATTCAATATATTTAGTTCGAAAATTAAGAAAAACTTAGTTTTTTATTTATTTTTTGATATGCCTGTTTCTCGTTTTAGTCAACAATTTAAAGATCATATTTTAAAAAAAATCGAAAGATGACCCCAACTAGTAATGTTGAACGTTAGGGGGAATAAACAAATTGAAAACACTGAAGGCTCAAACCTAAAAATTGAGTTTGAAAAAAAGTAGCTTAATGAATGTTCTTAAACTTTAATAGTCCTTAAAATAATAAGCAATCCTAAGAAGTTGAAATTGACCGTGAATATGCTCTTAATTATTGAAATAATTAGCCTTAAATACAACTCCTATCTACAACGATTAAAATCAAATTTATTTAATTTGGTTGTCCATTCAAAAGTTATAAAAATTGATTAACTTATTTAAATTGAATCAAAAATCACTCATAAAGTTATTTTGCTTGTTGTGCCTACGCTTTGCTGTGAATGCACAAATAATAACGCCTGATAAATACCTTTTAACAGACGTATTAATCAATCAAACGATAAATAAGAAACTTCATGATTCTGTTCAAAGTTATGATTCATCTTGGCTTAAAAATGACTCGATCAATCAAGCTTTAATAATTGAATTTGCTACAGACCATCATCAATTTTGCTCATTCCTTTTCTATCAGAATTACCTCCCATATACGGCCACCAAAGAGCTAAACCTTTTTCAACATAATCATCAGAACAACAAGCAAATAGCAGACTCATTAATTGCTGAATTAACTTATAAATTACTTGATTCAGCCCAAGCTACTCACCATAGTAATTTCATTAGCAGAGAGAATCATCAATTAGGCGAATTAAAATCAAAAGCAATATCTTGTTACAATGCTCCAAGTAGTAAATTGAATATTGATGGAAATGAAGTTCTCACTTGGACTTACGCTCCTGATCCAAATTATCAGAGCAGCCACAAAAACGCATCAAGATATGCAAAAAGTAGTTTTGGATACACCAATATCATGATTTACCGCAACGACTCACTTATAGCTAGAGTTCTTATCGATCAAATCCCATAATACATCAATAACAACCTTTCCGTTCTTCTAAAATAAAAAAGACAAAAGGATCATTGAAAGATGAAATAAACATCCAATCAATTCCATACCTTTGTATAAATTAATTTCTCATGAAAAGAGTTGTTGTTGGACTTAGTGGCGGTGTTGATTCAAGCGTTGCGGCTTATTTGTTGAAAGAACAGGGCTATGACGTTATTGGACTTTTCATGAAAAACTGGCACGATGCCTCTGTTACTTTGGAAGCTGAATGTCCTTGGGTTGAGGACAGTACAGATGCTCTTTTGGTTGCCGAAAAACTAGGCATCCCTTTTCAAGTTATCGACTTTTCTGATTTATATAAGGAACGTATTGTTGACTACATGTTTAACGAATATGAAAAAGGAAGAACTCCTAATCCTGATGTACTTTGTAATCGTGAAATTAAGTTTGACGTTTTTATGGACAAATGTTTAGAGTTGGGGGCAGATTATGTTGCTACTGGACACTATTGTCAAAAGGGGGAAATTGAAAAAAATGGTAAAAGCATCTATCAACTTTTGGCTGGGTTTGATAAAAATAAAGATCAAAGCTATTTCCTGTGTCAATTAAGTCAACAACAATTAGCCAAAGCTCTTTTTCCGATTGGGCATTTAAATAAGCCTGAGGTAAGAAAAATTGCGGAGGAGCAAAATTTAATTACGGCTAACAAAAAAGACTCTCAGGGTTTATGTTTTATTGGAAAAGTTCACTTGCCTGAGTTTTTACAGCAAAAATTAAAAGCTAAAGAAGGAAACATTATTGAAATCCCAAAGGAATCACCTTTGTACAAAAACCCAGTTGGGGACGATTTAAAAGAAATTACAGCGCCTTTTGTACATAAAGCGGAGGATGGAAAAGTTGTTGGGAAACACAACGGTGCTCATTTTTTCACAATCGGACAACGAAAAGGATTGGGTGTTGGTGGTAAAATAGAACCGTTATTTGTTATTGCTACTGATGTTGTAAATAATATCGTTTATACTGGTCAGGGCCACGATCATCCTGGTCTTAATCGTAAAGGAATTTTCATATCCAAAGACGAAGTACATTGGACTCGTAATGATTTAAAAATGTTACCTGGCGAGAAGCGTGAATATTTGTCTCGAATTCGTTATCGTCAAGCTTTGTCTCCTGCTACCCTTTCAATGAGAGATGAAGGTTTGTATATAGTTTTCCATGAAGATCAACGTGGTGTTGCTTCTGGGCAATTTGCCGCATGGTATGATGGAGAAGAGTCGATTGGATCGGG
Organism: Flavobacteriales bacterium; assembly: GCA_029251005.1. Lineage (GTDB taxonomy): Bacteria > Bacteroidota > Bacteroidia > Flavobacteriales_C. The sequence goes on from JAQXEE010000065.1 coordinate 16,930, forward strand.
TGTGATTGGTTGATGTAACCTAACTTTCCCGAACTACAACCAATACGCATAAAGCAGCTAAAATTAAGCGCTAAACTACATTTTTGTAACAAGAGAAAAAACGCTCTGTTTAATAAATATTTATATTCGTCTCCTCTCTTTAGCTTGTAAGTATTGTCAGATATCCATCTTAATAAGCTCTCCTTCATTCCAAAACACTCAGTAAGCTATTTGAAAAAACGGCTTAAGTAAACATTTTCGCCGTCGAGTTTTATTCTGAAATTAGTGTCTTTTAAAAAGCTTTAAGTGGCTGACTTTACTGTAATTTAATCAATCATAACTGAGTCAACTTCAACAATCTTAGTGACTAGTTTTTTTTCTCAATTTAGCCTTTACTTAGAGGCTTTAATTAAACTACAATATATTCTTATTTTCTGAGCTTATGGTTAGAAAAAACCAACAGCAGAACTCAAAAAAAGGAAAATTAAATTCACAAATAAAACTAAGTTCTTCTTTTTTGAATGAAAGTTTAGCTAATACCAAGACAATTGCTGATTTTTGTACAATCAATTATCACCTATGGACTTTTCTGTATTAGAACAAATGTGTAAAATTCACGCGCCTTCTGGAAGTGAATATAAAATGACTGAATTTGTATTGGATTACATCCAACAAAATAAAACTAATTGGAAAGTTCAACCTACTGTGCTAAGCAATGGTGACTTTCAAGACTCCATCATACTCGTATTCGGAAAACCCAAAACAGCAATTTTCGCTCATTTAGACTCTATCGGTTTTACCGTTGGCTACGGTTCACAATTGATTAGAATCGGTGGTCCACAAGCAGAAACGGGCTACAAACTAGTTGGAGAAGATAGCAAAGGTCCAATTGAATGTGAATTATTTAAAGATGAAGATGGCAATATCTCCTATACTCACCATAGAGAAATTGAAAGAGGTACTACATTAACGTTCAAATGTGATTTCCGCAATGAAAATGGTTTTATTGAATCCTGCTATTTAGATAATAGACTTGGTGTTTTTAACGCCTTAAAAATTGCCGAAAACCTAGAAGACGGAATTATTTGTTTTAGTTGTTACGAGGAACATGGTGGAGGAAGCGCACAGTTTCTTGGTAAATACATTTATGAAAATTACAATGTAAATAATGCTTTAATTTCGGATATAACCTGGGTTACTTCTGGAGTACAACATGGAAATGGTGTCGCAATTTCAATGCGAGATTCGGGAATTCCTCGTCGAAAATTTTTAAATCAAATTATAAAAATTGCAAAAGAGTCTCAAATACCTTTTCAATTAGAGGTAGAAAGTGCTGGTGGTAGTGACGGAAATGTTTTGCACAATAGCCCTTACCCATTTCAATGGTGCTTTATTGGTGCTGCAGAAGACAATGTTCACTCTCCTTATGAAAAGGTAGCTATACAGGATTTTAAAACCATGTTTGATTTATACAGCCTATTAATGCTGAAACTTGATTGATAAAAGGTATTGGATTTAAACAAACATTAGGTTAAGTTTGTTGTAACAAAATTTGAGAAATGGGAATTAAGGAAGCAATTAAACAGAATAAATTCGATAGTAACCAGTTAATGGCCACTGTTAATATAATATACACAGCCAACTGGCTTAGAGATCAAAATGCTCCAGTTTATAAAACACATGGGATTTTAAGTCAACATTACAATATCTTAAGAATTGTGAGAGGAAGCCACCCTAAACCTGTAACACCTGGCTATATCAAAGAAGTAATGCTCGATAAAGGTCGAGATTTAACAAGACTAGTTGACAAACTCGTTAAACTAAACTATTTGGAAAGACGTCTTTGTGAACACAACAGAAGAAAAATGGAGATTACGATAACCAAAACTGGACTTGATTTAATTGATGTTATTTCAAAGGATTCTGAACCACTTTTTAAAGCCCAACCACTAACCGAAGAAGAAAGCTTACAATTAAGCAACTTACTAGATAAATTAAGGGGTTAAAGAATATGTCTATCAACACTTATTCAGAAGTTCTTGTGCAAATAACCTTTCTTGAATCTAAAAAAGGTGGTAGAAGCGTTCCATTTGGCCAAGGATTTAGTCCCAAATTAATACTGGATGGCAATCCTACTGAATTTTTCACCGAATTAAATATTGATGAGAGCGAAACACTATTTCCAGGCGATCAAACTAAGCTAGAAATTAAAATAAAAGGATACCCAGGTATCTACCTGCACGCAGGAGCAAGTTTTGATTTACTTGAGGGTAGTCAAATAATCGGGTCTGGCACAATCATGAAATTGATTAAATAATTTCTTTTTTTATTTCGAACCTTCAAGCGAAATAAAATTTGCAGTTGCTTATGGTATTTGTTGTAATGATTCTAATTCTTTCAAAATTTCACAAGCAAAAGTAAATTTAATTAATACTTAAAAAGCTGAAGTTATTGATTAAATAACTCATTAGAAAACTTACGACAAGTCAAATTCTTGATATAAATGACGTAAAAATAAAAACATTAATAATCCTAAATATTAGAGACCTGGTAGTGATTATTTTTACTGGAAATATTGAAAAATAATTTTTTATGAAAACGGTTACATGAGCTAATAATTGCGATAACAACAGTTATTATTTAACTTAAGAAGTGCAAAAAATAAGACTTAAGTGTCAAAAAGAATATTTTAGGAAATGTATTAACTGATGACAAATACATTAAAAGACAAAGCTTTTTGAAAAGTTGAAATAGAAACAGTGATTTCCAGTTGGTTGGTTAATTAATTCATTGTCAGAAACTAAAAATAAATATTAAAATATTTGGGATAGGTATAAAAAAATTGTATGTTTGCACCCCTATTGGTGAGGTGGCAGAGCGGTTTAATGTACCAGTCTTGAAAACTGGCGTAGGGTGACCTACCGGGGGTTCGAATCCCTCCCTCACCGCAAAAAACCTTAGATTAACATCTAAGGTTTTTTTTGTTTTATGACCTAATTAAATTTGCATTAAAAAAGCACTATCAACATCTTTTTTTCGAAAATTATAATTTAAGTCTTTATGGTTTTCATGGATGTTTGTCTCAAAATAATATTCTTTGTCTCTTCTCTAAAATTAACAACTATTGACTTTATTTTTAAAGCAAAAAAGCAATTAAATGTTTAGAGCGTTAAAGCTAAATAGTGTGTTACACCTCTAATTTTGTAATATATTTAACTTACAAAGCGATTAAAGACATTAATACGAAACTCGTTGTATAATTAAGAGTTCCTTTTTCCTATTCTTTTTATTACGAGAAAGCCAATCAACATAAAAACAAGACTTATTCCTAAAAAGACAGGAACAAGTTCAGGATCAACTTTTTCATATTTTTTTGCCCTTAATTCATTTTTGTCATCAACTTTTGATTCAAAGTTATTTTTAAGAAATACTAAATCGTCTTCAAATTTTGTACCCCTAACAACTTCAGAATAATCTTGTACAGTATCTGGCAACTGATTTCTAGTGAAACTGCATTGATTTACCTGAATTTCCTGGGCATTATTTTTATTTCCAAACACAATCCAATATTCCCCTTTTGAAAACGAAACTCCGCAATCTTTGCAATCCGTATACAGTATAAGATCTCCTGAGGCATCTCCTTTGAATAATTCAACTGGAGAAAATAATAAAGCACCGCTATTGCTGCAATCAATTTCAGAATCTACTCTTCCATAAGCGATAAAATCATAAAACCCACATGTTTCAACCGATAAAAGCTTCATTTCGGGACAGATACAAGCTCTACTACTAAAACTAAATAGTAGTAAAACAAAACTACTTAACCATAAATTGCTGGACTTCTTGTTGCTTATCATCACTTATTCTTATGTAATATATTCCATTGGCTAAACTAGAAAGAGAAAAAACCTCACTCAAAAGAATATTGGGTTTTAAGGAGATTGATTTTAAAGATTGTCCTAATGAATTAAACAGCTCTAAAACAGCTGCATCTTGCAAAGACTTATCGGATTTAACAATTAAATTATTATTTAAAATTGTTAATTTAACACCAAAAAAAGATTTATTTTCTCTTTCAGATTCTGGCTGAACGATCTCTACAGTATAATCTTCAGTTTCGCCATAATCAAATTCTATACAAGGGTCTGCACTACTTTCTAACCAATGTGTTCGAAACCTTAAAATATGAGAACCGACAGGTGTACTCTTTGGAAGAGTTACTATGAATGTTTCTTCAAGACTTATTTTGGAGTCCTTGATAATAAATTCAGATTCCTCAAAAATTAAGTTATCATTAAAATCAATCCAAGCTGATAATTGGTGATCAGTCTCATCAATTGATATTGAAATACTCTGAGAATCCTCAGGTGTAAAGTAAGTAGATAAATGAGTAAAATCTTCATAACCATTAACAGAACACTCTGAGGAATTATTCAATCCGTTCATTGTTACATTTAAAATTGCATCTCCATGACTACAGTCTGATTTAGGAAAACAACTTAAATTTTTCAAAGTTGTTTTCGAGGTGTCGTTAAGAGCATTTAAATCACCATTGTAATCTGAATATACACTCAATTCATAAGTTCCAACAATTGACAAATCAAGTTTTTGAATAAATTTAAAACTAACATGATCACCAGCGAGAATAGTATTCTTAAGTGTATCTATCACTTCATTACCGTTTAAACTATATTTCAATGGTATTTCTGAAACAGAATTTTTACCATAGTTCTTCACGTTTACAATCACATCTTCAAATCCTAATCCTATTTGAGATATTGGTGAAGTAATTAAACTAACTCCAACATCATTAGAGTAGGTTGAATAAACAGAAGTTTCCAAGCTATCATTTAACCGATCTTCATCGACGGAAAGTGATGAAACAATTGAAATATCATGATATCCTGATTCTGATAAATCTACAATTTCGTTGAATGTAAAATAAGCAGTATCTCCAGGTGTAATTGATCCAGTAAACATCTCGGTAACTAAACCAGTCTTAACTTGATATGATATGGGAAAGTTAGAAGCTGTATTATTCCCATTATTTTTGATTAAAACTTTTAATGCTTGAGGTAAAGTTAAATCACCACTCAAAGGAGCTATTAATTGTTGAATAGAAATATCATGATCATATTGAATTCCTATTTTAAAACTAAACACACCCGTTTCCCATCCATTAGAACTTACGTATTCGCCTGTATACCAAAAAGTCAATCCATCGGAAGGATCTAAAGTCATTTGAGAGTAATCACCAAAACGTGCTGAACTAGTTTGAGAACCATCACCTGAAAAAGCACCAGACTCATTTATCGTCATTTCACCAAGTGTCTCATCTCTTTTTCTACCTGTAAATTTTAAACTGGGAAATGTAGTTTCACTCGTGATAGAATAAGCCAAACCAATATTGCCTTGCCTGTCCATTGCTGCGCTTCCGAGCCATCTACTTTGATCATCCGGAGAATAAGTACCTTCCTGATATAAATACAAAGAGTCGTCCTCCTCTCTTAACTCATACCATCTTATTCCAGCATTTTTACGCTCTGTCATATCAACATCAACGGTATGATTTAACACTATCGAATTGTGATCTTTAAATTCTTGATATTGAGCCATGTACATAAAAGCTCCTGGTATTGCATCAATTTTTTGATTTGTATTAGGCTGAGAAAGGTCTTCCCAATTAACATCAAATTCACTATTAAACGCTGTTACTGGAATCTCTTGTTTCAGAAAGATTCCAGAATTACTTGTTTCCGTCCAATCAACATTCATTTCCCAAACTTTAATTCTATCAACTCCTGATCCTGATGCCCATCCATCATCCTGAAAATAAAAGAAGTTTATAGGTTTATCTGGCAACGAATTACCATCCGCATGAGCTGGTAAAGCACTAAAAAATCCATTAGTCTCAATACTAGGAAAGGTTAAAGCGATCATTTTAGCGTTCCCATCACCAATTAGCATTTTATTTCTCTCAAAACAAACCGCATTTTGAATTGTTGTATTTAATGTCATATAATAGCCATCACCCCAAATAGAGAATTTTGGATAATCAGGAAATTCATCAAATGAAAAAGTATAATAATACCATGCTCCTAATGGATCTGGAGTTTGAGAAACGGCAATTAAAATTATGTTATTTTCAATTTGAAACTGACTAATAAACCAACGATCAGCAAACTTATCATACAAAACAATTGGATCACCATCACTCTCACTTTCCGGAAAAACAGAGCCTAAAGATGTTGGTCCCCAAAGTGAGTTACCAGTTTTATCAAAAATCTGCATTGCTGTGTTTACCATTTGTACGTAATGATTTTTTCCTACTGCCCCACTAGGATCTGGCGGCATTACACCTTGTGAAAGTTCACTTATTCCATTCCAAGATTGGATCGTTGATAAGGAAGGACTTCTACCTTTTCTATTTTGTCTTACAGCATCCTTTTTAATGGGAAGGTTATAAGGGTTAGTATATTCAAATCGTCTTATCTTATTCGGTATCTTCTTATATTTTCGAAATCGAGGGCGAGGTTTTTGGACTATTGATTTTAAAGATTCAATTTCACCATACCCGGAAGCTGTTTTCACTACTCTCAAAGGCGTTATTGACTTAACTTTTTCGAATATAACTTGAGCAGATAAAGAAAAGCTTATCGTTACAAATAAAAGAACCAATATTTTAGAGATATATTTCATAAAACAAATACTTTAATACGGTACTATTTGTAACTTTTAAACTACACCTTGTAACAATTTTAAGACTGAAGATTTTTTACGAGTCGAGATAGGAATAGATGCACCATCTTTCATTTTCAGATAACCTCCATCTATTTTAACGTATTCTTTTATGTAATGGATATTTACTAGATGACTTTGATGTACTCTGTAAAACCCATACTCGGTTAACATCTTATCATATTCTTTTAAGGTTTTTGTAACTAACATTTTAGTGCTATCCTTTAAAAAAAACTGAGTGTAATTTACATTTGACTCGCATCGTATTATATTACCTATCTCTATAATTTCGATTTTATCTTGGGAATGAAGCGCAAGCCTTTTATTAAACTTTTTTTCTTCTTTTATATTAGATTGTAAAAGTTCGTAATTGTCTTCATTACCTCTTTTTAACTTTGCCACAGCAAGTTTTAACTCATCAATATCTATTGGTTTTAGCAGGTAGTCTATAGCTGATATTTTAAACGCTTTAATTGCAAATTCGTCTGATGCTGTAGTAAATATAATTTTAAAATTAATCTCTCCCAGCACGCCCAACAAATCAAAGGCTGTTCCCTCGTTTATTTGAATATCAAGAAAAACAACATCAGGTTTAAGAGTATTAATTTTTTTTGCTGCGGATATAACACCATCAGCCTCCCCTACCACCTCAATATGAGGACAGTAATCTGTTAAATCTTGAATTAAATTCTTCCTAAACTTCTGAATATCATCAACTACAACCGCTCTCATATTTTAAACAGATATTTCGAATTAAAAAACAAAAATTAATAATACCCTACAGAATTTGACTTAAAAATAAATTATCAATCAGCATTCGTTCAATGCTTTTAAATTAGACTTCAAATTTAAGTAGTATGCAAAAAGTTAAACTAATCTACGTTTTTGTTTTATTGATTTCAAACATTTCGACCGCTAGTATTTGTAAAAGTGTAAAAACAGGTAACTGGAACAATTCATCAACCTGGAATTTAGGAATAATTCCTTCTCAAGCCGACACCGTAATTATTTCAATTAATGATTCCGTTTTTATTAATACATCTAACGGAAAAAGCGAATACTTAATACTGAATGGCACACTTTATTTTAAATCAAGTTCTAACAGTTTAGAAGTCAATTCATGCCTAGTACAAACCGGAACACTCACAGGTCGTCAACTTGGTTTATTCAAAACAAAAAATCTTATAATCAGTTCGAAACTAGTCGTTAACAAAGTTAACTTAACAGTAGAAGATTCGATAATAAATAATGGCTTACTCGAATTCAACTCTACTTCAGGTAATAAATCTGTTGCGACCCTTTTAAATCACGGCGAAATTTCAAATCCTGCGGGTGAAAAATTATTTATTAAAAATGACTTAATTAATTTGGGCGTTATCGATTTTAGCTTAGGTGATTTTCATTTTAACAATTCATCAAGAACATCTGAAATATCCTCTAAAAACAATATTTTAATAAATGAATTATTAATTGACGGTACTGTAAAATCAAAAGATTCTATTACTGTTATTTCCAAAATATCAGGCTTAGGTTTATTAAAAAATCAAGGAGTATTAACCACGCTAACATCTAACGCCAATTTTACTATTAAAACACTGGACCTTTCAGAAAAACCGAACACTTTAATTTTAGCTCGAAACGGACAACAATCGATTCCTTCCTTGAAAAGCCAAGTAGCGTCAACAATTATCCTAAAAGGATCAGGTAACCACGCTTCAATTGAAAATCTCGCGATTGACTCCGTTATTGTTCTAAATAATTCTCATTTAAAACTAAATCATAATTGGAGTGGGGAAACGATAATTAACGATAAAAGTTTAGTAAGTATTGGTATAAATGGTTCATTGAATAATTTTAAAAAAATAAGTTTTTCAGAATTCTCAACTTTAAAACTACTCCGAAATTATACACCAACTAAAAACATACAACTTGGGAACTTAATAATTGAAGCTGACATTGAATTGAATTTAACGCAAGTAGACACGCTATTTTTATCGGGAAATTCAAGTGGCACGGGTAAAATCACAAGCCCAAACACCATTGTATATAACGGCTCAACTAAGCAAAGTCTTGAGCCTATGAATTATAACAATTTGATCATAAACAATTCATCTAATGAAACTCAAACGTTAATAGGTTCATATTTTATAGAGCATTTAAAAATTGAACAAGGAAAATTTAAACCAGGAAATTTAACTATTAAAAACACTCAAATTAGCACTCTAGGAATTATAGAAATTGGGGGTAATTCACCAAGGTTTGTTGACTCGACAATAATCAATGGTAGCGTATTAATTTCCTCAAACTTAGCCTCTCCTACTTTTAACACACTTATAATTGAATTGAATGGAGAATTTCATAATAACTCTTCTAGCGACGTAATTATAACTTCTTCTTTAGAGAATTATGGAACTTTCATAGGTTGTCTTGGCACTGCTTGTGATTACTCATTCACCGCCAACCCTTCCTTCATATTAGGAAATGAAGAAATTTTAATTCCAAGATTAAATGGTCCAGTTATTCATAATTCAGGAGTTTTAACCATCGCAAAAGAGCTTGAAGTTGATAGTTTTTTCAATCACTCTTCTGCAATACTTTCCATTGAAGCCGACAGTCAAAATATAACTGGACACTTTAAATTTAACGAAATAGACAATCAAGTCATTTTTCAAAAAGAAGGTACCCAGATAATACCATCATCTTTTAATCAATTTGAGAACATCACATTTAAAAACCATGGAGAAAAAGTTTTATCTAAAGATTTAATAATAAATAAAGTCCTTCGGTTAACTAATGAATCGACACTTAAAATGGATTCTTTTAATATTATTGGAAATACGGTTAGTAATTTGATAATAGACTCGCTTTCAACTTTAATAATAGGTCATAATTTCAGTTCAAAAAACATTCAATTCCCAAGTTTTTATTCTAAGAATAATATTTATTTACATGACTCATCAACTATAAAATACGCATCTAAGTCAAATCAGAGTATTAGTGGTATACCATCATACGGGAATTTAATTATTGATGATGGATCCGTTGATTCTTGCGAGAAGGTTTTAGTTGGTGATTCATTAATAGTCAATGGAAATATGAAATTGGAGGAATCTTCGATTAAGTTTATTTTGAACGATAAAACAGCTAGAATTAAGGGGGATTGGAATGGCTCTGGAAAAGTACAGCTTTCAACATCTCAATTTTATCTTGGTGGTAACGGTAACGCAGACGGAACCTTATTGGCTGGGACCAGTAACTTTATTTACAATGGAAATCAAAATCAAAGAATTAAAGTTGCAAATTATTATGATTTAACAATTGATAAGGAAAACAGAGCTTTCACTAGAGCTAATACAGGGCGACTTATAGTTAAAAATGAAGCTAAAGTGAAAAATGGAACACTAGATTTTGACAGTGAACAATGTTATTTAAATATGCTTTCAGTTGAAGATTCCGTTATTTTCTCTTCAAAATATCAAGAAAAGATTATTCGTGATTTAAACATTTCCTCTTCAGGTATTTTCCTTTTGGATTATGATGAGGAAGTTTTTATATCAGGTAATATAATCTGTGATGGAATCTTAAAATCAAACAAAGGGATCATTCATTTTAGTGATTCTATAAATAATCAAGTTTTAGCTGGAACGGGGGAAATTCAATTATCAAAAGTAAAAATTTCTAAAAAAGAATCTGAATTAACATTCGAAACGGGTGTTAATATAATTGACACTTTACATTTTAATTCGGGAAGCTTAAAGCTAAATTCGTCAGTAGTTGACCTTAGTAACAGAGGTTATATATCAAACGAAACCAGTAGTAATTCAATATCTGGTAATAATGAAAGCCTTATTAGAAGCCATAAATCTTTAGAAATTGGTGAATACAAAAACATTAATGGGTTAGGTGTTTCTCTAAACACAAAAACTCCTTTAGGACAAACCAAAATTAATAGAGGATTTAAAAGCCATGAGTTAGGTGGAAATGAAAGTATAAATAAATTTTATGAAATTGAACCCAGTTTTAATATTGGCTTACAAGTTGATTTAACTATCAATTACTTTGACCATGAATTAAACAGAAACGATGAAAATGAGTTAAAGATTTGGAAATCTTTAGATAACGGAAGTAATTGGCTTGAGCGAGGTGGATTTGTCACTCCTGAAAATAATCAAATTCAATTAAATGCAATTTCATCTTTTTCACTTTGGTCCGCCGGAGCTAATAAAATAGTCACTTTACCTGTAAAATTATTCCTTTTTGAAGGAAAAAGAGAAGAAGACTTAATAAAAGTAAAATGGGTGATTTTATCCGAAATAAATACGAAAGCATACCAATTAAACCTTTCTTTTGATGGGATACATTTCGATTCATTAACTACAGTTACTGCAGAAAACATTAATAATTATGAATTTAATTTTCAAGAAATAAAAAACCAAATTATCTATATCGAACTTGTTGAAGTCGAACATTCAAATCAATTAAATAGACTTGATACAATCCTAATTTACCCTTCTATTGATAACACACCTAAGGCTTGGGTAGAAGGAAATCACATAATGACTAAAAACTTCACAACTGGAACAGTTGAGCTTTATGATACAAACGGAAAATTAATTCATTTAAACAGAATGGACTTAGAAGGGTTACCAAGAGGTTGTTATTTTATCTACCTAAGAAACGAAATTGGTGTTTATACTTTTAAAACCTGGAAAAATTAACCTTCTATTTCAGCACTAATACCTCGTTCTGAAAATGCTTCAACCATAGGCTTTAATTTTTTTAGGTCCCCTCTTTTCACACCACACTTACCGTTGTGATGGATGATCCAAGTGCATTGTTCTGCTTGAATAGAAGAATGATTACAGATTTCAATGAGTGATTCAATTACATGTTCGAATGTATTTACGTCATCATTATAGATAATAAGATCTTTCGAATCTAATACTTTCTCATTTAATTTAACTTCTTCTAAGGTCTCTATCAATTCGTCAAACTTAATCATATTTCTAAAATAATGATTTTTAAAGTGAAAGTCCAGAATAATTATTGAAAAAAGAAACTTTAAAACTTAATTTTTGATTCTTCATCAAAAATCGAGAGCACCAACTTATCAAAATATATCTAGCAATAGATAAAAAGTCTCCTCAATTGATTGTTATATATATGCTGAATTTCATTTTAAATTTTAATAAAAAAGAATTCGTTTCTGAAGCAATTCTAATTAGGTCCAAAAATGATAAATAAAACTCTACTCATCTTTCAACGATTAAAAAAAGTCTTCTTGTTTGATTTTGTTAATTAAGTCTTTACACATTTTTCACATTAAAATAATTTCAAATAAGAAGACTTTTTTTAATCGAAAAAAGATGAGTAGAGTTTTATA
>JAQXEE010000066.1 GCA_029251005.1 Flavobacteriales bacterium
TCATTACAACTTTATTTTTCGCGATTTATAGAGGTGAAATAACAACTGACTTAGAAACAGAAAAGGGAATTGTGTAATTTCCTTTCTGTTTTGAATCTTATTCCCACAATAAATCTAAAAGTTGAATTTGTTCCTTAAATTCAAGAATTTATCAAAGCTTATACCATAAAAAAGCCTAGAATTATTTTGATTTGAGCCTTTTTTGATTTTAAACATTTCGAAATGAGTAATTATACAACCAAGCCACTTTAGACGTTTTAAAAGAAGTGTGACTAAGAAAAATTTATGTACACAGCTAAAATTGCTCCGCTAGCACTCAGAGTGATTTACGAATAGTTTTATTAGACAGAGTTTATTGGTAGATTTATTGTTAAAAGAACTCCGAACAACGAAATAAGCTTAACCAACTACCTAATTACAGTAACCGTCCCAACTAATTGTTCTGAATCGAGATTTCCTATTTGATAAAAACCTGTTACAACAATTTTGTAAACATAAACATCAATTTGGACTTCATTACTATTTACGGTTCCATCCCATTGATTAGATGGGTCGTTCGAAGTGAAAATTAGTTCTCCCCAACGGTTAAAAATCATAATTTTATAAGTCTCTATATTAGACATTTTAGGCTCGAAAGTATCGTTTAATCCATCCCCATTTGGTGTAAATGCATTTGGAATGAAAAAAGTCATCGGACAAAATTCGATCACTTCTCTTTGTACCGTTATAGGACACATTGGATAGTGATAAAGCGTCGCATTGTAAACACCTTCTTGTGTAATAACCAAATTACTATCCGGTCTGCTGCTTTCAGACCCGTCCCATACAATTTGCGCAGGACTTGATATTTTTATGGTAATTTCATTTAAATAGTCAAAACAATTAATAAACTCTTCTTCATCAGGTAGAATAGGAAATGGTAAAAATTCAACCTCTTTTGAATTGCCCTCCGAGCAGGTTATTCCGTATCCTTCATTTGTTGTAATCACACTGTACTCACCTGTTTCTGTTGTGATAATATTTTGACCTTCTTCACCAGTACTCCATTCAATATTATCAGTAGTTACACTGATTAATAATTCAATTTCATCCCCTTCACAAGCCAATGAATCCCCTTCTATTTCAAAGAGTTCGGGTTGATCAACTCTATATAAATTGGCGCTAGATTGTTGTTTACATCCATTTTCATCGGTTACAATAATAGTGTAATTTCCTGCATCAATAGCTGAAATTGATTTTGTGTTCCCAATTCCAGTACCGCCCCATTCATAAAACTTAGCGGTAGTTGATTCAGCCGAAATTTCCACACTTGGCACGTTAGAGCAAATCACTGTATCTGCGACAAAAACAATTGGTAATGTGTCAACATGTAATACTCCAGTAGCAGTGTCTTTACAACTATTAACATCTTCAACAATCACAGTATAATTCCCTGGTTTCGAGCCCGAAGTTGTCGCTAATACTCCTCTTGCGTTTTCGCTCCAAACATAACTGATTGCTGTTGTAGATATTGCCGAAAATTGACCATCCGATTCATCAATACAAATTGTGTCGTTGTTTACAGTAACTGTAGGAGAAATGTGATGCGCTAACTCAGCATCAGATGTGTCTTTACAACCATTTATATCGGTAATAATTACTTCATAAGTTCCAACTTTTGCTCCTTCAGTAGTTTGACTTGTTCCTGCACCCTTTTGCATCCATAAATATTCAATAGCAGTATTTGAAATAGCAGGTATTTGAATAGTATCTCCAATACAAATAACGGTATCATTTACAATAACTTCTGGTAATTCATGTACGGTAACTAAAACACTATCACTATCTAAACAGTTAAAAATATTGGAAACAACAACTTTATACACATCGGTTGAATCAACCGTAATCGTTTGTCCTATCTCACCACCAACATTCCATTCCCACGTTTTAAAAACACCTGCATCAAGTATTACTTCTTTACCATCACAGAATGCAGTATCACTTAATTCAACATTTGGTGTAGGATTTTGACCAATATTAATTTTTGCTGTATCAGAGCATCCCACTTCATTAATTCCAACAATGTAATAAACACCAGAATCGGCAGTTTCAGGAGTAGCATATGGAATTAAAGCTGCTGAATCTTCAAAATAAATTAAATCGGGTGCGTTTATAGAACCAACCGTCCATAATGAGTCTGTAATATCTACAACAACAGGAGCGCAACCTATTGGAGGGTTTGTTATAATTAACGATACTGAATCAACTGCTTTTATAGTTGAATTAGCAATCATCATTCCTGCATATCCTGGTCCTGAATTAACTATTATTTCAATGGTGTTTGTTCCCAGTTGAAAATCTTGTGTAATCTTATGGGGGATTAGTTGATAGCTACCTAAGAATTTTGGACCTTGTGAAACACCGTTCACAATGATATCCATTATTTCATTATCAGCAGCTATGCTAAAGGACAATTCACTAGCTTCTAGTTGAGCTGCCGTCATTTCGAAGGTTTTAGAAAAATTAAGGTTTACAGCATCACCAGTTCCTGAAATTGCTGAACCTCCACTATATTCCTGACTAATCCCATCTCCATCAACATCAACATGTTTTCCAGGCCCATTATTAGTTCCCGTCCACGGATAGCACACCCATAAATAATCGGGATAAGATGCATCCCCCCAAACTCCAGCTGCTTTATTCATTCCCACTGCTGGAATAACTGCACTACTTATTGGAGTTGCATAACTATTTGCAGTATATACATGATATGCAGGATTATTAATCCATTGAATTTTCCAGTTCGGATCATTTTCTCCTGCGTTTATTTTAACTCCTGTATTAAACTGCTCAGCAAAACTTGAAATTGTTGCTCCAACACACAATCCATTAAAGTCAGTATCAATAGCTACATCATTTGCTGGATTAGAATCCAGTTCAGAAAAAATGGTAACCGTATTTATTAAATCTCCCTTATAATCAGTAGGAATAGCAATATTTACTGAGTAAATAATACTATCTCCAACTGGAATATCTGCAATGTCATTTAATGCACCGGCTTGACTTCCAATCACTCCTGAAACTGCTCCTCCTGAAACCGTTGCGTCCCATGATACATCTCCGTTGGAAATCCCTGTTGGTAAAGGGTCATCAATAACAACGTCTAGGGCATCATATGGACCGTGATTTTTAACCACAATTGTGTATTCCGTAGTTGTTCCAGGTGTATAATCTTCTCTACCGTCCGTTTTAGTAACAGCTAAATCAGTTTCACAAATTTTCACAACAACAACTACACTGTCCTCATGTCTAATGACTGCTTCAAAAGAAGGAGCATCTATTAAATTTGCTGCCGCGTTCAAATCAACAGCTGAGAATAAAAACCTTGTATCTGTTTGACCATCAGGGACTATATATTCTCCTGAGTAATATCGCCAAGCAGTTGGACCATCAGTAAAATCTCCAATTATTTCATAAGGCCCATTTGGTGGCCCTATTTTCAATTGCATAGTTTCAGCAGTAACTCTTCCTCTATGTGCAAATCCCCATTTTATAATTTCACCTTCAGTTGTTTCTACATCTTGGTAAAGCGCCGAAGGTTGTGTGGCATTTAATTCCGCAAAAAAGGTTCCTGAATAGGCAGGATGACCTAGAAATCCGTCTCTCCAAATTTCAATTTTATTATCGGTGGCAGTTGTATTCCACCCATCAACCAAACTTGCATCTAATTGGGCATTAGTACCGGGTAAATTCACATCTTCAAAATCACTATTTACTAACAAATCCTTTCTTATTAGTGTTCTTTCAACAGTGTAAACACTTGTTTCGTCAGGGTAAGCCTTTATTGTGCTATCATTAACTGTTACTTGACGATCGGTTGACCAAATAGGATCTATCATATGCATGGCTTCAATTAATGCCGTATCGCCTTTACAAATTATTAAAGTATCTGCATAAATTAAATTAACTGGACAATCTTCTACAATTATTTGTACGCTATCAGTATCACTACAACCAAAATCGTTATAAACTTCAGCGATATACTCATTGGTTTCATCAACTGCAATTGTTTTAGTGGTTGCTCCGCCAAAACTCCAAACAATCGAATCTTGAACCCCAGCATCAAGCAAAACATTATTACCAAAACATATGGTAGTATCTGTTCTTAGTAATACATTGGGATTGGGATTAACTATGAAAATTATACTGTCAACTCCTTGACATCCTAATTGCGTATTGTAAACAGTTACCTCAGCAGTATAACTTCCCGCGGGTACTGATGTTAATTCTGAAAGTACGAATTGACTGTCTACTGGTAAAGTAGTTTGTACAACATCTGAAATCCCTGCCATATTTGCTGCATTATCCCAATCAATAGCGTATTCATCTGGTGTTCCACTTATAATGTTATAGGGAAGAACTGTGTTTGTAGTTCCTGAACAAATCGTAACAGTATCTATTTCAATATCTTGTGCGGCAACTTT
This sequence comes from Flavobacteriales bacterium, assembly GCA_029251005.1. GTDB lineage: Bacteria > Bacteroidota > Bacteroidia > Flavobacteriales_C. The sequence goes on from JAQXEE010000066.1 coordinate 4,464, forward strand.
AACAACAATATTATCTATTCCAACGTAAGCGAAATTACCACGAGGAGCCAATAATAATCTATCGTAATTTCTAGTTGGTGTAAATTTAAACGAATATTCATTCCATTGGACTCTGCTATTTACGGTTGTGGATGTACCAATATGATCAACCTCAGGAATAGCTCTAATAGTTGTTCCATTTTTTTGCGTTATTGTATTTAACACCGGATTTGTACCTTCTTCAATTCCAAAAAATTCAACTTCACCATATTCATCCCAAATAGCCTGATTACGAACAAGTATGCTTACACCAATAAAACTAATCTCATACTCTTGATTAGCGAAAAGATTTGTTGGTAAAGTTCCAATAATTACTTCTTGTGTGTTTCCATTTAATGGAGAATGTAACCCAGCATAAGCATTTCCACCATCTATATGCGGTAGAATAAGACCATTCGTATTAGTACATATTCCTGGATCATTAACAAAAAGACCAGCAGTATGGTTTGAATTAACCCATGAGGAGTTACCAGCATAAGCTTGTGTAAACAGATCATAACTTGGGGCTGTACAATTCACATAATCCTCAAAATCAGTCATTAGGATGAAACATGAGGTTGGGTCTGGGTCGGCATCTATATCTATTGCTACATTATTTGTACTATCTAAATCCTCGGTTCCATTTGGGGTGCTAATTGTAACGGTGTTTTCTAAATCACCAAATTTAGTACCTGATACTGCTGCTGTAACCGTATAAACAATACTGTCCCCAACGGCTAAATTAACATTATCAATAATTGCTCCTCCTCCAGAAGATCCAGCACTATTAGTTGCCGTTCCGTGGAGTACAGCAGTCCATGTAAAACTATTAATTCCATTGGGAATAGGATCGGATACGGTTGCATTTTCTATATCTACTGGTCCATTATTTTTTGCAACAATAGTGTATATTGTGTTAGAAGATCTTTGATAAGCAGAAACACCGTCGGTTTTGGATATCGCTAAATCTGTAGGGCAGTTTGTAGCTGCAGAGGAGATGGTTATTGTTGACGAATTATCACTGTAAGTTCCATCATCATAAAAGGCCATGTACAAATCACCGTTTGAAAGTGCGTCAAATGATAAAGAGTTTATATCTCTATAATAGATATCAGTTCCCGAATTATAATCTCCATTCCCATCTAAGTCAATAAAAGCAATATAACCTAATATAGGGGCCTTTTCTCCACCATTTAAACCCGTCCAAACATGAGGTGAATTATCGTAAGTCCCTGTCAATACATCTCGGTATAAGTCATTAGAAAAATACCGAGTTCTATTTAAACTTACTTGTCCACCATGACTAGTATTGAATACCACAGCAAAAACATCTTCTCCAGCATCAGGGCCATTTGTAGCTGTAAAAGAATTTGAACCACCTATCGATTCTAATTGATAGTTAAGCCCCTCTGTAACCTCACCAATATATTGCCATGCAGCAATTTTTGCATTTACAGAACCAATAATTGGTGTCTCACAACCGATATTACATGCACTTACTGGATAGGTTGCAAGGTTATTTGTTGTGTCACATTCAGGCATTAAAACAATTGGTGAATTGCTTGGGTTTGTTCCTTGGTCATTCACATAAACATGAAGGTCATAATTTTCTGCATTCACTAAATAAGTTGTAACCATACAACCCGCACTAGGGATTGTTGATGCTAAATTATCTATGCGTTTAGTTCCAATAAGTGTACCTCCAGATAATGGATCTCCTTTGTAAAAACTTATATCAAAATCAAATACAAGCGCATCTGAATTTACTTGACAAACTTTAACGTGTGCAATTCCTGTATTTTGGTTGCAATTTGTAACTAAGGAATCTAAAGCGATTGTATAATCAGGTAAAACGGGATAAACGGGATTACCACTTTTATAGGTTAAAGAGGTTTGCGCCAAATATAAATCTTGCCCATCAATTAAGGCTTTGTTTTGAAATTCCTTTGGTACAGTAAGATCGTCATTAATAAAAGTCGGAACGTAATTGTGAGTATTCCAAACTTTTCTAGTTGGAACCCAAATTGTAGAATCACTTTCGTAAACCCTAACTTGTCCTTTTCCTCCTCCACTCACATCCGAACAAGTACAAACTAATTCAGCATCACCATCACCATTAACATCAACTACAATTGGCAGTTCTGTTCTTGTTCCTGATCCACATTGTGTTTTTGTTATGATTGCTCCAGTAGCTCCATCTAAAATATACAAGAAATTTTCATCTCTATAAACTACTTCTGTTTTTCCATCTCCTTCAAAATCAAAAGCTGTAGAGGTTGTCATATTGGATTGATCAACTACAGGAATACCCCATTTTCTTGTCATATTAGACTCAATGGTAATAAATTCATTTCTACCAGCCATCCCAATTTCTAAGAAGCCATCCCCATCAAAATCAGCAATAGAGGCTAAGCCAACTTGAGTGTTTTGATCGGGTTGAACATCAAATGGATTATCCTCTAAAGGATTCCCTTGCCCATCGTGAGTTACAAAAGCTTGTGTTCTCGGATTCCAAATATAAATTACACCTCCATCACCACAACAAGTCCCAGACACTATAATATCCATTTTATTATCACCATCCCAATCTGCTAAACTAACTTTACCATCATTTACAGAGTTAGGTGCTTTTGACACTTCAGTAAGCACTCCAGTGGTAATGTTTACGCTATACACTACATTTCCACATATTAATTCCATTCCTGAACAATCTGTACAAAAATTATCAGGTAAAATATCAAAAGCTGCAGAATACATATGTCCATTAACTCCAATTGCACCCTTACTCTCATTGTATAGATTTGGTAATTGGGCTGTAACTAAACCTGTAATTGAATTAAATATTTGGTTTCCTATAAATATTTCTGAGATTCCGTCTCCATTAAAATCTGCAAATGATGGATTACCAGCGTATACACCTTGAAACGTTCCTTGCCCTTCACTAATAGTAATTTCATTAAAACCTACTTTAGGATTTCCTTGATGATCAAAACATCTTAACTTTCCAAAATGATCGACTAAAAATATTTCTCCAAACCCGTCATTGTCAACATCAGCGATTGCTGGAGACTGAGAATATTCACTTAAATGCGCGTTAATTGTATATTTGGTTGCTCCAGTTGTCCCATCTATAATATAAACGGTGTTATCATCCCTAAAATGAGTAACAACTTCTGGAATTCCATCACCATCTAAATCTCCAACGATAGGTGTTCCTCTAGTTTCAACATCAACAACACTTCTCCATTTTTCTACGAGATTGTATCCAGTTACAACAGGGGGAGCAATTTGACAATCTCCTGAATCTTTACCAAAATAGAAAGTAGAGCAATCGCTAATCCCTGAGCAATCACCATCGAAACAATCAATTAAGCCATCGCCATCATCATCTATTCCATTATCACAAATCTCTTGTGCATTTGAAATAAAAGCAATTGTAGCTAGTAAAAGTGCTAATACATATTTCGATATTTCTAGTTTCTTTATTCGCAAAGTGTTTAATTAAAAACCAAATAAACTGTTTAACAAATTTTACCTTATTAATGTTACAGTTCCCACAAGACTTTCCTGGTTTAAATCACCTTCAATATAAAAACCTGTCACAATAATTTTATAAACGTAAACATCAACCTGACATTGATTTCCTAAAAAAGTTCCATCCCACTGATTATCGGGACTTGTTGATGTAAACAGGAGTTGTCCCCAACGGTTAAAAATATGAAGTTTATAACTTTCAACATTATGCATTTTAGGTTCAAAGGTCTCATTTATACCATCCTCATTTGGTGTAAAGGCGTTGGGAACAAAAATCGTCATTGGACAAAATTCTTCTACCGTTACTGCAGTTTCTATTGAACATTGTGGATAATAATAAACCGATGCGTTATAACTCCCCGTACCAGTTACAATAAGAGTGCTATCAATAACTCTATCATCATTATCATCCCAAACTACAAAAGCAGGTGTTTCAATATTAATTTGTAATTCACTCTGGTATGTAAAACAGTTTTTAAACAACTCTATTCTTGGGTCATTTGGATATGGAAGAAATTCAACTTCTTTTTCAGCGTTTTCCGAACATGTTAGTCCATTGGCTGTATTGCTTAACTCAACACCATAAGTTCCTGTTTGACTAACAGTTATTAACTCCCCTGATTCCCCTGTATTCCATGTTATCATTTGAGCTGTTGCAGCAATAGATAAATCAATCTCATCCCCTTCACAAGCTTGTAATATACCATCAACACTAAATTTATTTGGCTGTTCAACTACAAAAACTGTAGCGTCATCTTGTTGCTCACATCCATTTTCATCTGTTACTTTCACAACATAATTTCCAGCTCCTGTTACTATAGCAATATTCATATTATCAGTTACTGTACCAGACCATGAATACGTAATTGCCGTAGTTGAAGTTGCTATTAAATCAATACTTTCAACATCGGAACAGATTGCCGTATCCTCAATCAAAACATGCGGCAAAGTATCTACTTTTAAAATCCCAGTTGCGGTATCTTTACAAGTATTCACATCTTCAACAATCACTGTATAATCTCCAGCTACTGAACCGGATGTAGTAGCCAAAGATCCAGTCCCGTTTTTCTCCCATTTATAACTTGTAGCGGTAACTGATAACGCCGTAAACTGTCCGTCTTGATCACCGCTACAAATAGTGTCGTTATTTACAGTTACAGTTGGCGGTATGTGGTAAGTTAATTGAGCTTCAGTAGTGTCTTTACATCCATTAGCATCTGTAATCTCAACTTTGTAAACTCCCGCAGTAGTTCCGTTAGTTATTTGCTTATTGCCATATCCTTGTTCAGACCATAAATATTGAGTTGCTGTTGCTGAAACTGCCTCAAAAGTCCCAGTCCCTCCAGGACAAATCGATGTATCACTCAAAGCGACTTCAGGTAATTTAAAAACTGTAATTACAACACTATCACTATCCGCACATCCAAAAGAATTCTTAACAGTAATCTTATACGCTCCAGAAGTATCAACAGTAATTGATTGACTACTTTCCCCTGTGTTCCAATTCCAAACAGTTGCCGAATCACTTACTGCATCAACATTAATTGAAACTCCAGTACAAAATGACGTATCGTTACGCAATTCAACATCAACTTCATGAACATCAATATTAATGGTATCCTGAATTATACATCCTCCTACACTTGTAATCTCTACCGAATATACACCAGATACACCAACGTCAATAGTTTGACTTATATCTCCTGTACTCCAAACCCAACTTGCAGCATCCGGGTTCTGAGCATCTAAGGTTATTGAGCTTCCGGCACACATCGCGGTATCCTGACCAATATCTGTTGCTTCTAATTCACTTTGAACACTAATATTTATTGTCCCTGCATTATCCGTATAAACACCATCATCATAAAAAGCCATATATAACTCACCGGAAGTATTGGGAGTAAACTTTAACGAAGTAATGTCACGGTAATAAGTCTCCAGTCCTGAATCAAATTGTCCATTCCTATTTTGATCAATAAATGCGATAAATCCAAGGATTGGTGCTGATTCAGTACCAGAGCCAGACAAGCCTGTCCAACCGTGTGGAGTATTATCATAAACAGTAATTACATCAAATCTATTATTGCTTGATTCGTAACGATTCCGAGTTAAACTCACATGATTCCCAGACATAGTATTGTATACCAAGGTCGTAACAGTATCTCCTTTTTCAGGACCATTATTTGGAATAAAAGTTTTGGAGCCTCCTGCCGGTGATATAACATAAGGCACACCAGTAACTACGTTACCCATTTTAACCCAACCTGCATTTCTTGAATCAATCGTTCCAGCAGTCTGAAAATTACAATCTTTTTCATCAATATCGATTGCAACATTATTAGCAGGAAACGTATCATTATCAACTGTTATGGTAACCGTATTTGTTAAATCTCCAGCAAAGTCGGGGGGTATGGCAACATTCACAATATAAACAATACTATCTCCAGCAGGAATAAAAACCTCATCAATTAATGCCCCATTCATAACACTATTAACCGATGAAGTCGCTCCACCATACGTTGTGGCTGTCCAAGTAAAATCTCCTGCACCTATTCCTTCTGGTAAAGGGTCGGAGACATCTCCATCCACAACATCAGACGGACCAAAATTTCTTACTACAATAGTGTAAATCGATGTTGCTCCTGCAAAGTACTTATCCGTAAAATCGGTCTTTGTTACTTCAGCATCAGTATTACACGACTGAATCAACAAAATCATTGAAGCTGTGTCTGCACAACCACTATCGTTTGCAACAATAACCTCATAAACGCCGGATTGATCAGCGTCAATGGTTTTAGTGGTTTCAGTTGTACTCCACAAATAATTTAATCCAACAGTATCGGCATCAAGTAAAATAGACTGTCCATAACAAATTGTAGTATCACTTAATTCAATGTCGGGGGCAGTTAATTCGAGTGTTAAAACGGAAGTATCAACGTAACACTCTTGAGTTATGTCTGAGTAAATTCTAACTGGCGTAGTTCCCGACGTACCAATTGTTATGTTTTGAACATCTGTTAAAAATCCATTATTCCATGAAATACTATCAAATCCACTTCCAACAATTTCCCAATCTACAGTTTCTCCAGGACAAAAAGCAGTATCTCCTTTTAATTCAAATTCGTTTAAAGCAACAGCATAAATAGAATCGGAAGTGTCTCTACATCCTCCTATTTCATATTCATATTCATAATATCCTGTTTCGGTAGCAAATAAACTATCGTTCGTTTCACCTAAAATTTCTACACCGTCTTTAAACCATCTATAAGAATCATATCTTCCAGAAGTTTCAAAAATATGCCCAGGTAAACAAGTCACAGAATCTTCAACCACACCTTCCTTCCAGCCTGAATAAAACCCTCCAAAACCAGCAGCCCCATTGTATCCTGAAAAACTAACTAAGGCTAGTGTTTTCGAGTAAACAGCTATATGACCTTTTAAGTTTGAAACTTTATAATAAACATAATCAGAATTAGGAACGTTCTTAACAGGACCTAATAAATCGTTCCTTTTCACCCCATCTTTAAAGAATTCTATATCTGAACCAGTTTTCGTAGTAACAATATTTACACTACCACCCTGAAGGTTTAAGTTACCTGCTTTATTTATAAAGGGTATTTCATCAACATAATTAGACGTTTCACAAGTAATAGGAGGTAAAAAATTCATGCCAGGAGTTTTATTGTCATTTTTATTCGACCCCATTATAAATTGATAAGCGTAAGCAGGTACACTTGTTTCAATAAACATTGCTCCATTAATATACTTCGAACCATTAGCTAAGTAGTACTGGCCTGCATTTAAAGTTTTAACCACAACACCATTAATTTTAACTTCTGTTCCATTTTTGTGCGCAATAACCATTACTTGTTCAAGTGCGTTTACTGCCGAGGCTCCACGAACTACAGCATATTTAGAACCTACTTTGTCATAAGGAACAATTTGATCTGCACCATAATCAGCCTGATAATTATTGGTCATATACCCCCCCATAGAACCTGAACTAACAGCAATTGATTTATCCGAAGTAATTAAAGCTCCATTAAACCCAGCACCAGCATTCCTATTGGGAGCGTCAGCATTTTTAAGTGCTAAAACATAAGTTTCACCTTTATTCAAATTTATTGTGAATGGTGCATTTGTATTAGGAGCGCCAGGTCCATGTAAAACTGGTTTAACTTTAGTTAAATTAATTGTTACAGTTGTGTTATCCTCTGTTGCATAAATTCCAAAAGTTGCCAATTTACTTCCTAAAGAATTTAATCCCCATAAACTTGCTTTTTGAGGCGTAGGAATATGTCCAATTCTAAAAGTTTTACCAAGAGCGTTTTTTCCTTTAGCAGTTATTGAAGCTGCTTGTGCATTATTACTCGACCTAATTCTAACATTACAATATACTGGAGCGTCGGAAACAACGCGAATACCTCTACCTATTAATGGTTTGTTTAATTGGTTTTTACCAATCATTAAATCTGTGTTGGGACCGTTCATTTCTCCAGCTGCACCATAGGCTATAGGAGCGCCATTTGAAACAGTACCAGCGTTAATTATATTGTCCGCACCATCGTAAATAGTGTAATTCACCGGGTTTTCAGATGGTGTAGAAAGATAAATTATTTGATGACCAGCGTTCCCTATGAAACGGTGAACAGCAGAAGTCAAAGGTGCAAGGTAGTGCTCCGTATCCAGCTGGGAAAATCCAGTTGATGCGATAATAAACAGCAATATTGTCCAAAATGTTTTTCTCAATATTTTTTTTGAAAAATTTAACATTGTAAAATAATAGTTATCAACACGAGATGATACACAATTAACTAAATATTGTATACAATTACACAAAAACCCTGTATGCCACTCTGTTTTAAGATTATTTATTCAGGAACAGATGATCGAGTAAAAGCCAATAGTATCGTTTTTAAAATAGGGCTCTATTCGATTATAGTCAACTAATCTTACGAAATTGTACACACTTTCGAATCAAAAAAACATAATATTAATTCATGACCATTTCTCAAAGCATTAAACTTATTTCATTATTTATAAGTATTTCCTTATCAACGTTCGCTCAGGTAACAGACACCTTAGATTTAGTTTGGAGTGACGAATTTGAAGGCAATGAACTCGATAATTCTAAATGGGCAGCATGTCCAGAATGGCACCGACAAGGTGGCAGCTATTGGGAAGCTGATAATGCTTGGTTAAATGGGCAAGGACAATTAAAACTTAGAGTATCTGAACGCAACGATTCAGTTTTTTGCGGCGCAATTCGGACACACAATCGATATCACCAAAAATATGGTTACTTCGAAGTAAAGTGTAGAGTCCCTCAAATTCATGGTGGATGGGCTGCATTTTGGTTAATGCCGTATGGGAACAAAGTAGGCGATTTAGGGAACGACGGTACCGAAATAGATGTTTTTGAATCTATAAATGGTTGGAACGGAAAAGTAAATCAAGCACTACATTGGGATGGTTATGGATCCGAACATCAAAAAGCAAATAAATCGATGACTAACTGGAGTTTATACGATGGGAAATATCATATTTTTGGAATGATGTGGACACCTTCTGAGTACATCTTTTACATTGACAATATAGAAACTTGGAGAACCGCTGCTGGTGGCATTAGTGATGTGGAACAATACATGAAACTTACAATGGAAGTATCTAATGCTACCTGGCCTGGAGACTGGAATAATCAAACAACTAAACCAATTACATGGACGATAGATTATGTTAGGACATATCAGTTACCTAACGTTACAAGCAATAAAAACGTTTTAAGGAGATCAAGTATTTCAGTTTACCCTATCCCCTCTACTGGTTTGATTACTATTGAGAATAGCTTTGAGGTATTAACGGTTTACACCATTAATACATTACAAGGAAAGCAAGTGTTAAAAGGACAAATAAGTGCTGATAATGATCAATTAGACGTTTCCGCTTTATCATCGGGGGTGTACATTCTTAATGTTGGAAATGAAGGAATTAAACGATAGTTTTTAAAGCCGGAGATGGTTTTGAATGAAACGCTTACTAAAATTTAAAGATCCCACGCTACGCTCTGGAGGACGTAATAATGAAAAAAAACCAACCAATAACACCAAAAAAAACACGACCCCAAACGTCATTTAGAAGTAGGCAGGACTGAGGAAACTTCAAGCAAACACACCTCAAAATCCAACACTGCACTCTGGAGGAAATAACAACAAAAAAAACAAGGCATTTCAAAACACTAAGCAATTATTATAAACTTACCATTTTAGCTACTATTCCCTACCAATTAAAAATTGTTTGCTTCAAAGTTGCATTGCATCCATAATTCCCCTTATTTTTGCAAACAAATTAAATCATACAAAATGGCTGATACATTAGAAGCAACAGAAAATAAAGTAGACGATTTATCATTCGTTCACGGTTTGGGAATGGCTCAAGGCTTAACCCAACAAGGGTTTGTTTTCATTAACATGGAGTTAATGGGAAATACTTTTTTAGGATTAGATGCTAAGACTGAAGAAATAATCGAAGCACAAGACGCAGATACTCAATTAAGAGAATTAGCTGGATCAACTGAGAACTTTCAAAAATTAAGCGACGAGCAAAGCGTTTTAGTCTCTAAGTTGTTTGCTAACTTATTTTTTCAAACAGAATTATTCCACCCAGCTTTAGGTGACATTAACGTCGCTAAGGTTGTTGAAGGGATTATGGGGTTTGTTAATAAACAAGCTGCACCTTCTGAAGAAATGATCAAAGGTTACACAGATGTAATGGATGCTTTTCAAAAAAAAATGGATGAAGAAAGCAAAGCTGCAGCTAAAGTAGCGGGTGATGCTGGATATAAATTTTTAGAAGAGAACGCTAAAAAAGAAGGAATTCAAGTAACCGAAAGCGGATTACAATACGAAATTATACAAGCTGGAGAAGGTGCCTGTCCATCTATTGACAACGAAGTTACTGTTCATTATGAAGGGACTACCATCGATGGAAAAGTATTTGATTCTTCTTACGCTAGAGGCGAGCAAATCTCTTTTGGTTTAACGCAAGTTATTAGAGGTTGGACTGAAGGTTTACAGTTAATGAATCCAGGTGCTAAATTCAAATTTTACATTCCACAAGAATTAGCTTATGGTGATAAAGGTGCTGGTGCAGATATTGCTCCTTTTGCAGCTTTAATTTTCACAGTTGAATTATTTTCTTTTAAATAAGAGACATTTCTAAAATATATAAAAAGCCGGAGCTAATATTTAGTTCCGGCTTTTTTTGTTTTCATAAATGACATATTAACAGAAATTTATCATCGTAAGTATAACAGTTGGATACCTCATCTTCTTGTGTACAGAGGTGTCTCCAAAATATAAACCCCCGCACTCCCTTAAATCATCATTACAATTAAGTACTTTTACGCCCAATAATCAATGATGCAAAAAAATAATCCTATGAACAAATACCAACAAATTGAAACCGAAATTCAAAATGCAAATAATATTGTCATTACATCTCATAAATCTGCTGATGGAGATTCAATTGGTTGTTCTTTAGGATTGCTACACTTTATTAAAAAATTAGGAAAAAAAGTAGTTGTTTGCCATCCCGATGCAGCTCCTACATTTTTATATTGGTTGGATTCATCCCCTATTCTTTTAATGAGTGAAACGCCAGAAAAAGTAACGGAAGAATTTAAAAAAGCAGATTTAATTTTCTGCTTAGACTACAACACAGCTAGTCGTGTTGGACCGGAAATGCAAACTTTATTAGAAGAAGCTACTTGTAAAAAAATAATGATCGATCATCATTTAAACCCTGATGAATTTCCAACTTTAATGGTTTCGGAAACTACCGCATCATCAACTTCTCAACTAATTGTTGAGTTGATTGAACAATCAGGACACATTAATTTATTGGACGAAAAAATTGGAACGCCATTGTACTTAGGGATTTTAACCGATACCGGAACGTTCCGATTTAACTCTGTAAGTCCACGTACACATGAAATCCTTGCAAAACTATTGGCTGGAGGTGTGCAGCATCATTTAGTACATGAAAAATTGGGTGATAATAATACTGAGAATCGTTTACGTTTGCAAGGTTTTGCGATGAGCATGAAATTGGAAATTTTAGACGAGTTTAAAGTTGCGATTATAGGTATCACCAAAGAGGAGTTGGCTAAATATGGTTACGAAAAAGGAGATACGGATATGTTGCCTAATCTTTGCTTGTCTATAAAAGGAATGAAAGCAGCAATTGTATTTACTGAGCGTGATGGTATTATGAAAATATCATTTAGATCAAAAGGAAAAGAAAACCCCGTTAATATATTAGCATCCGAAAACTTCAATGGAGGTGGTCATGCAAATGCCGCTGGAGGCATGAGTGAATTATCAGTTGATGAAACGTTAGATAAATTAAAAAGATTAATTCCTAAGTATTTCTAAAGCGTATTTTACGCTGCTCTTCTAGATAAGTGGTTATTTAAAAAGTTCTTGATGAAATAATTTAAAAAACTACAACCGACCCACACGTCATTCAGAAGGAGGTACGACTGAGGAAACCTCAAGCAAACACAATCAAGATACCACGCTACGCTCTGGAGGACGTAATAGACTAGAAAGGTTAATCTAAATAAAGAAAACTCTACTTTTTATTATCCAGAAAACTTTAATTTTGTCTTTTTTTTTAAAAAAGTAACTTTTAACAAACAGGAATATCCGAAAAGCCTAGTATCCGACCTTAACTCCATATCTTAACCATAAAAATGGTAAGAGGTGGATACGTTTACATACTAACAAATTATAACAATAGTGTTTTATATACAGGTGTTACTTCTAACATTAAAAATCGACTATTTGAGCATAAAAATAATACACATCCAAATTCTTTTACTTCAAAATATAATGTGAAAAAACTAATTTTCATTCAGTCTTTTAATACAATAAACGAGGCTATTCACTTTGAAAAATACGTTAAGCGAAAAAGCAGAAAGTTCAAGATTAATTTGATTGATAAAAACAATCCTAATTGGAAAGGATTAGAAGAATTAGTATCAGATTGGGATTAATCCTTTTCTAAAAAAAACCACTGTTCGTTTTACGGTTAAGAAGTGATATTTAAAAGAAAAGCTAGCAATTAACTTTAAAACTTCAAGATCCCACGCTGCGCTCTGGAGGACGTAATAAACTAGAAAGGTTAATCTTTAAAACCAAACAAGTTTTTTTATTTTAATAACGTTACAGTACCCGTAACTTGTTCTCTTTTGAGACCACCATGTTGACTGATGTAACCGAATGATATTTTATAGACATATACATCGCTTGTTTGTTGCACATTTTCTAATGTTCCATCCCACCCTTTATTTATGTCATTTGAAAAGAAAAAGGCTTTACCCCAACGATTGTAAATAATGAGTTCGTAATTATCTATTGTTCCCTGATAAACTGGTTTGAAAACGTCATTAAGACCGTCATCATTAGGCGTAAACGAATTGGGAAGGTATAGCTTACCAGGACAGTAATTCTCAAGCTCATAAGAATATCTCGAAATACAACTTTCATTGGATACTGTAAGTGGATAGTTTCCAGGTTCCGTAATTTCAACTTTGTTTGATTCACCAAAATCTTCCCATTCAATTGAGACATCTTCATTTGTTAAAACACTTAAATAAATGCTTTGGCTTTCAAAACAAAAATATCCAATTGAATTTACATCTTTTATTGTTGCATCAGGAGTATCAATTTTAGTAACCACAATCAGCGCAGTATCTGTACAAAAATTACCTGCTATAACTCCTGAATAAATACCAGACTCATAAACGGTATATGTTCGACTAAATTTGTTTTCCACCCAATAAATATCATAGCGCTCGTTACCCGCTGAAGGTTTTAATTCAAACTCATCACCTTCGCAAAAGCTAACTGTTTTTTCAGGAAAAGGATCAGGTAAAATCTCTTGAGAAATAAAAATATCATCCTCGCTTAAACATCCAATCTCATTTTTAACTTTTAAATTAAGCAGTCCTTTATTATTTATTGTTATTTCCTTCTCAGTGGAACCGGTATTCCAGGTAATTGTATAATTATCTGGATAATTTGTTTGGAATTTTAGTGTTTCGCCCTCACAAATAGTAGTATCCCTACCCAAAGCAACAACAGGCAATTCTCTAACGCTTACTTCTATAGTATCCACTACTGTACAACCAATTTCATCACTAACCGAAACACTGTATATGCCCGCTTTTAAAACATTAATAGAATTCGATACAGCACCATTATTCCAAGTATATGATGCATTAGAATTGTACGCATTTAAAATGATGTTTTCCCCCTCACACAAAGTGGTATCGTTTCCAAGTTGAACTATTGGTAATATATTCACTGTTAGTTTTAAAGAATCACTTGCTTTACAACCGAAGTCATTTACCACTTCAACACTAAAAACAGCACTTGTATCTACTATTATATCCTGTGTATTTTCGCCAGTACTCCACAAAAAATTATTCGCTGATGTATCTGCTTTTAAATAGAGGTATTGCCCTTCACAAATTGAAGTGTCATTACCAATGCTTACAAAAGGTATTTCATTCACCGAAAGTTTAAAAGAATCAACTGCAACACATCCGTTTTCGTCAGCTACTTCAACAACATAAACCCCTTCATTTGAAACCTTAATTGTTGATGCCTCACCACCGGTATTCCAAGTGTAATTTAACCCTACTCCCTCAGCATTCAACTCAATCAATTCACCTGCACAAACTGCTGTGTCATTACCCAAATCAACAATTGGTAAGTTGGTTACCAATAAAGTTAAAGAATCAGATGAAGAACAACCATTGCTGTCTGAAACTAAAACACTGTAGGTTCCGCTTTTAAAAACAGTAATAGAATTGGTTGTGTCTAATGTGCTCCATAATTGAGTTATACCACTATTTTCTGTAGTTAAAACAAGACTATTACCTTCACAAACAGAGGTATCTGATCCAAGGTTTAAATCTGGCAATTTATGAACCATTAATCTTACGCTATCAATCACGGAACACCCAATCGAATCAATTGCAGTAAGCTTATAATTCCCGGCACTCGAAACTATAATTTCGCTTGTTAAATCACCACTATTCCATTTGTACTCCAAGCCCTCAATTCCAGAATCAAATAGAACAGATTGTCCCTCACAAATCGAAGTATCGTTACCAAGCTCTAATACTGGTAACTCCTGAATAAATAATTCCATAGAATCCGTTCCTTTACACCCAAATTGATTTTCTACTTCCAAACTGAATAGCCCAGCACTATCAATTTCTATATCATTTGATGACTCCTCTGAGTTCCAAGTGTAAATTCCTGGAACATTGGCAGATAAAATAATTTTTTCTCCAGCACAAATAGTAGTGTCTTCTAAAAGTTTTACCTCAGGATTTTCATGTACAAGCACAACAACAGAATCCGCATAAATTTCAGAACTTCCAACATAGTAAACTGCCCTAGGAATAATTTGATTAACCTCAATTGAAGAGTCGTTTATCAAATTAAAGGATTCGTCACTCCACCAAGTTTCACTAGTTATATTATTGCCTGAAATAATTAATGTATCTCCTGCACATATTTCAAGAGTATCTTCTAAAACGAAATTAGTTTGACAAGGAATAAAATCAACAGAAATAGAATCAATATTTGAACACTCATTTTCATCTTTAACAGTAACTGTATATTCACCTCCTGAATCAACAACAATAGAGGATTTAGTTTCCAATGTATTCCACAAGAAACTTTTTCCACTATTTAAAGCCAATGTAAACGGTTCGTTCAAACAAACAGTCGTGTCTTCCCCTAAATCAATTTGAGGCAAACTGTTTACAACCACAACAATACTATCTGTTTTTTCCTCTAAAGTAAAAAACTCAATTCCATCTAATAAATTACCCGACGATCCACCCTGTGCTGATGTATAATAAAAACGCGTTGTAGTTTGTCCTTCAGGAACTTCATATAAACCTGAATAAAACTTCCATTCTTTCCCATCACTAAACGTTCCAATTTTTTCATAAGGTCCTCCTGGCGGGCCTACCTCAAAGTCCATATAATCAACACCATTTCTTCCCCGATGAGCAAACCCCCACATTAATGTAGTGTTGGAGTTGGTGGGCATATCTTGATAAAGCGCCGAAGGCATATTTGCATTTAATTCAATAAATTGTTTTCCTGTATATGCTGGAGCACCTAAAAAGCCATCGTACCAAACTTCTATTTGATTATCCGATGCCGTAGTATTCCATCCGGGAACTGTAGACGCGTTAACAATTTGGTAACTGAATACTCCAAGATCAGGCTCCTCAAAATCACCATTAATTAGTGCGTTTTGTTTTTTAATAAAATTACTAAAATAATAGGTCGTTGTTTTCGATGGAGCAGCTATGATTGTACTATCATTTAGTACCGTAAATGCTTCTTCACCATACCATTGAGTTTCATTTACATTGTTGGCATTAATTTGGATAGAATCTCCCAAACAAATAAACAATGTATCCTCATTTATGAAATCTATTTCACACTCAGCAGTAAATTCAACATTAACTTTTAATTCAACAGTGTCTTTTTGAACAAAACCAAGGATTGAGGTTGATTCCATAATTACCCTGTAGGTAAAAGGTCCCTCGTCACCACTTTGGTCGTAATCGAATAAAAATACGGAATCACTCACTTGCGTTAATAAATCCATATCACCAGAGGGACTTTCCCAAACATAAGAATCGGCTCCTTTTGCATAAAGTGAGACAGTATCTTCCATACAAGCCAGGTTATATTCGAGTGTTCCAAACTCCGATACACCAACATCCGTATTTACGGATGCAAATCCCGAAAAATAACCAGCAGCACCAACAACACCACTCACCAGTGATATTGCAGCATTTATAGGACCTGCTGATTCAATTAAAAAATCAGAATCAACACCTTTATTCGCACAGTTACTTCCTGAGGTACAATAAAGAGAATTAATTTCAGCCGGAAATATTCTATAGGTTACCCATGCTGAATTTCCTAGGTTTTCAATAGGAGAACTTTCAACTTCAATTCCATTAATTAATACCGGTTGCCCTTTTTTTGCTACTATATAGATACTGAGGTCTCCAATGCTATTAGCGCCTGAAACCAATACCGATCTTGAAGCCTCCTCCATCAAACCCGGAACAAATACCATTCCCACAGTAGCAAAACTATTACTCCCTGCTAAATTTTGATACACCATTGCTGGGTTTGACGTTTTTAAATACATTGTTCCATTGTTATAATTTTCCCCAGTTACAACTACGTACTCCCCTTTATTAATTGTGTGGGCAGGCGATGAATCTCCGTTTACAAAAATCTCTGTATTATCTTCAACCGCAACAATCATTGCTGTTTCAATTAAAATGTTTGTAGCTTGTCCTTGAACTAAAATAAATTCGTTGTTTAATTGGTTTACAGGTACAATTTGATCAACTCCTGCATCTTGTCCACCACTGGAGTAACTGGCTAAAAAAGAACCTGAATTCATAGCTATAGGCCTGTCTGAAGTAACATGAGTTCCATTAAACGCATTGAACTTATCATTAACCGTAAGACCTTGAATATAATTAAAGGGAGCCGCCACAACATACGATTCACCTTGGTTTAAAAAAACACTAAACGTGCTGGTTTGTCCCTCCCAGTTTACATTTGGATTTTCAAATGTAACCGTGGTGTTATCCTCAGAGGCAATTACCGAAATAAAATGAGATCGCACTCCATTATTTCCTGCTTTAGCGTACACGTGCCCGCTAAAAAACTCTGTACCTAAACCTGCAATTCCTTTGGGCGCAATCACCGCTCCTTGACTCGATACTGAATGTATTTGGCTTGTAAAAAAATAATCATCAGCGGTAATAATAAAACCCTCCGAATCAAGTACAATATTCGTTTTCCCTTCATTTCCCTTAAAAATACCATCATTATCTCCTTTAGGCAAAGTAACTGTAATAGGATTTGATTTGGATAAGCCGGATAAAGTATTAGAGTAAGTTCCAGATGCATTTGTAATTGATACGTCAAAAGGTGCCTCTACTAATGTAGTAACAGTTATGGTAGAAAATTGAATGCCTGAGTTTTGATTGTAGGTTGGAGGAAGGTAATGCGCTTTACTATATTGTGCTTTGCTGGTAACAAGAACAAAACAAAATACTAAAACTGATAAGTTTTTAAAAAATGTAAAAGACATACAGTACTCTTACGTTAAAAAAGAGTTTTAGGTTGTCAAATTTCAAATCACTAATTTCTTGTCACTATAATTTGATTGAACATAAAACAGAACTTACAATCCTCTAAATTTGAGAACACTTAAAATTAAAATTCAGACAAAACAAAGGGGTTAAATTAATTTAACCCCTTTGTTTATTTTTTGAAAACTAATAAACCAATTACTTTTTTAGCTTTGTCCGCTTTAGTTTAAGCGCTATTTAATCACCAATTGCTGGGTGCGGTTGCCGTTTTCATCTTCTAAAATGAAGTAATAAGAACCACTGGACAGCATTGCTGCATTGTAAGAAATGTGATTATTTCCTTTATCACCCATTGTATTGGCGGTGTACATTACCTGTCCTGTTTGTGTAGTTACTGTTAAGCTAAACATGCCACTTTCAGGTGCCGTAAATGCTATGTTCGCTGTTTGGTTAATTGGATTTGGACTCACAGAAATTTCCAGTTTGTTGTAAGCCTCATTCACACTTACAGCAACCACT
The DNA here is from genome assembly GCA_029251005.1 of Flavobacteriales bacterium. Classification (GTDB taxonomy): domain Bacteria; phylum Bacteroidota; class Bacteroidia; order Flavobacteriales_C. Next base: position 22,756 of record JAQXEE010000066.1, read on the forward strand.
TTAAACTTTTCGCTATTCCCATCAAAATCAACCTGCGTTAATCGGTAGTAGCA
>JAQXEE010000068.1 GCA_029251005.1 Flavobacteriales bacterium
AGTTAATTCTTTAAGCATATAAAACTTAAGTAAGCAATAAATCTTAATTAAATCGCTTCTAAAAAATGTAAAAAATATTGAACTATTAAAAAAATACTTATAATTTAAAAAGTAAAGGAATACTTTTTAAATTATATTTATAGTTACGCCCCCTTTATGAACAAGTTAAGTATTCTCAGCCTTTTATACATCTTGTACAGTTGTAGCAACTCCGCAGAAGTACTCATTCTTGAAGAAAACAGGACACCTCCTATTAGCTCTCCTTTTCCACAATTAGATCTTATTGCGACTAATGATTGGTGGAATAGAGAGGGAAATCAAATTATAGATGTAAAAGTTCCAAGGAGTGACGTAATAGCATTCGGAATTTATACAGTATCTGTTAATACGTTAAAATTAACCGCTCAGTTTTTCCCACTCTACCCCTCAGAGACTAGAAAAGTCCGCCTTGAGGTTTTAAGTAAGGGTAAATGGAAGGAGATTCAAAATAAAAAAATCAACGACATTGGTTGGTCTGCCACTTTTGAAATCAAAAACTGGATAGATTCTATAAACACTCCCTATAGAATATGTCATGGCGACAGCGCTTTTTTTCAAGGATTAATCAGAAAAAACCCAACCGCTAAAAACGAAATTTTAGTTGCAGCGCTTTCTTGCAATAGTAATACTGACAGAGGAAACAGGGCTAATTATGTTAGAAATATCAACCACCAAAATCCTGACTTAATTTTCTTTGCTGGTGACCAATCATACGATCATACCGAACATACGGCTGCTTGGTTAAAATTTGGAATGCAATTCAGAGAAATATTCAGAAACAGACCTTGTATCACTATTCCAGATGATCACGATATTGGGCAAGGTAATTTATGGGGAGAAAGTGGAAGAAAAGCGAAGAACAACTCGGGTATTGACGCTGGGTATTTCCATCCTGCAGAATATATTAAAATGGTAGAAAGATGCCAAACAGCACATCTACCCGCACCATACGATTCAACACATATTAAACAAGACATTAGTGTTTACTATACGAACTTCATACTGGGGGAGATTGACTTTGCTATTTTAGAGGATCGAAAATTTAAATCATGTCCAAAAGGAAATATCCCTCAATCAGGTCCGAGACCAGATCATATTACGAATGAAAAATACGATCCAAAATCAATTGATTTAAAAGGATTAAAACTATTGGGCGATCGTCAATTATTATTCTTAAATGAATGGGCGCGCGAAAGAGAAAATAATAAAATGAAAGTTGTTTTGTCACAAACTGGATTTTGCGGGGGAGCTCACCTTCATGGAAACAAAAAGAATCGACTAATTGCAGACATGGATTCTAACGGATGGCCACAAACCGGAAGAAACCAAGCACTTAAAGCAATAAAAAAAGCCAATGCCATTCACATAGCAGGTGATCAGCACATTGCAACCGTGGTTCAACATGGGCTAAATGAATTTGAAGAAGGACCTTGGGCTTTTGTTGTTCCTTCAATTGTTAACAATTATTACAGCAGATGGTGGTGGCCAAAGAATGAACTTCCTGGAGAAAACCCACTCGATGTGCTTCCTTGGACGGGGAGGTATAAAGATGGATTTAGTAATAAAATCACCATGCATGCTTATGCCAATCCAAATTCCGCTTCCAATGGAGCTGGCTATGGTTTAATTCGATTGAACAAAGCACTAAATAAAGTTACTTTTGAATGCTGGCCTAGGCACGTTGATGTTTCTGATAGTACTGAAAAACAATTTAAAGGCTGGCCAATAACGATATCACTTTAGTGATAAAACTGTTTTTAATATGATTATATATCAATTAGCCTTCAACATTGCCTTAAATTAAAACGAGACTATTAACAATAATTGCCCTATTATTTTTTAAAAGTTAACTTTTATCTCTCATTAAAGTAAGTAACTCCATTAACCCATTTAGACATTATAAAGACCATTAGCGATAAATAAGTTGACGGCCTTAATTGATTGATTTCCAAATTTAAAATAGTAAGAGGAGGTTTAATTTTACTCTTTATTAACAACTGTTCATTTCTTCATTAAGAAAACCTTTCGAAATCACTCAATTTTCCCCATTTTTACGATAAGGTAAAACCCAAGTAAATGAAGCAGTATTTAGATTTAATGCAACACGTTTTAGATAATGGTGTTGAGAAGAGTGACAGAACGGGAACGGGAACTAAAAGTATTTTTGGTCATCAAATGAGATTCGACCTAAGCGAAGGGTTTCCATTGGTTACCACTAAGAAATGTCACCTAAGATCTATACTCCACGAATTACTATGGTTTTTAAAAGGTGACACAAACATTAGCTACCTTAAAGAAAATGGCGTGAAAATATGGGATGAATGGGCCGACGAGGAAGGAAACCTTGGTCCTGTTTACGGTTACCAATGGAGAAGTTGGCCTTCTGCATCAGGTAAACATATTGATCAAATTACTCAATTGATTGATCAAATTAAAAACACTCCTGATTCACGTAGATTGATTGTTAGTGCATGGAATGTTGGAGAAATCGAAAACATGGCTTTACCTCCATGTCATGCTTTTTTCCAGTTTTATGTTGCAGAGGGGAAACTAAGTTGTCAGTTATACCAAAGAAGTGCAGATATCTTTTTAGGTGTTCCATTTAATATAGCTTCTTATGCTTTATTAACGATGATGGTTGCTCAGGTTTGTAATTTAGAACTAGGAGATTTTGTCCACACTTTTGGAGATGCTCACATTTACAGTAATCATTATGAGCAAGCAAATCTTCAATTATCTAGAGAGCTTAAGTCCTTACCTACAATGAAAATAAATCCTAATGTGAAAAACATATTTGATTTCAAATATGAAGATTTTGAATTAACAGATTATGAGCCGCACCCACATATTAAAGCTCCTGTAGCAATTTAAGTTAAAACAAGAATGGAAGTTATTTTAATAGTTGCTATTGCAAAACCAAACAATGGAATTGGTAAAGCCAATGACTTATTATGGCATTTACCTGCTGATATGAAATTCTTTCGTTCTCAAACGACTGGTTTCCCTGTTATTACAGGACGTAAAAACTATGAAAGTATTCCTGAGAAATTTAGACCTTTACCCAATCGGGAAAACATTGTAATAACCCGTCAAGATATTACATACGAAAATACGGATGTATGTTCTTCTATCGAGGATGCATTAAGAATAGCTAAATCATATAAAAAAAATAAAGCTTACATTATAGGCGGAGGTCAAATTTACAAACAATGTTTAGAATCTAATTTAATAGATAAATTAGTGATCACTTGGGTTGACGCTGAACTTGATGCTGATGTTTTTTTTCTACAAATTGATGACTCTACTTGGACTATTACATCGGAAGAGAAACATAACTCTGATGAGAAAAACACTTACTCTTACGCGTTTACGGAGTATTCAAAACGCTAAGACAACAGATTTTTAATCTCTTCGTCTTTATAAAAAACGGAATATATGAAAAAGTCAATTTTCATCTTAGCCTTTATCTCTATCTTCATCAGCTGTAAAGATGATGAAAAAGAGATTTATACACAATCAGCAAGAGATGCTGCCCTTGCTGAACAGCTTACTCTTGATGCCTTGAAAGAGGTTTTATTAATTACACCTGACTTTGTTATTAACGAGACTTACACTAAGGATAGTAACATTATAGTTTCTGCAACACCTGATATTTCAAACAGCACTTACCCCAAAACAATAACAATCGATTATGGTGAAGGCGTAACTGGAATTTTAGGAAAAGAACGCCAAGGAAAATTACACGTAACCATTAATTCAGGCACTGTAATTACCGAAAACCTGAAGATCGAATTTGATGAATATTTCTCTGCTGGAACTCAACTTATTGGGAGTGTAAACCATGTTTATGATAATGGATACGAATCTGAAATTTTAGATGACGGTCTATCTCTTATTAACGCAAACGGAACAATGAAATGGAATGGAACTTTCTCTCTCACTCCAAATTCGAATAATGGAACTGTTAATATTAGTGACGATTCCTACAATTTCACTTGCAACACTGTAGGTGTTGACTTTTCACAAACAACCTTTACATTTAATTCTTCTACGGAACATTTAATTAATTTTGCATGTACTCATATGATTACAAAGGGAACATCTAAACTAGCTCCAAATGGTGAAAAGACTCAAACAGTGAATTTTGGAACGGGTGGTTGTGATGGGACAGCTGCAATATCTCAATCTAATGGGGACTCTAAAAGTTTTACTTTTTAACTTAATTACTGGGGATCAACATCTACAATTACTCTAACATATTTAAAGGACGCATCCTTTTTGTATATATTTATCCAGTTTTGAATAATCTTTTTAATATTCTTAATTGAGATTTCTTTTTCTACTTTTATAAGAATTTTCTTATTGTAAAGATTGTTAATCCGCGCTACTCCAGGATACTCCGGACCTAAAATTCGCTCTTCACCAATTTCTCGTCTTAGGTTTATTGCAAAACCATCACAACATGCATCTAGTACTGTTCGATCTCTAAAACGAAAGGTTAATGAAATTAATCTAAAAAATGGGGGATAGCCAAAGTTTCTCCTATTTAAAATTTCGGTATTGAACATATTCAGATAATCGTTATCCATTACATCTCGAATTGTTGTATGATGTGGATTATGGGATTGAATAATCACTTTACCTCTTTTAACTTTTCTACCTGCTCTTCCTGAAACTTGCGCCATTAATTGGTAAGCTCTTTCAAAAGCTCTAAAATCGGGGTAATATAGCATTTGATCCGCGTTAAGAACACCCACTAAACTTACATTATCAAAATCCAGTCCCTTGGTAACCATTTGAGTACCAACTAATATATCAACCTCTTTATCTTCAAACTGAGTAATTAAATTCTGATAAGCGTGTTTACCCCTTGTAGTATCTAAATCCATTCTAGATACTTTTGCTGAAGGAAATACTTTTTTTACTTCTTCTTCAATTTTTTCAGTACCAAAACCTCTCATATCTGTTTCTACACTCCCACATGCAGTACAGGTCACTTCTACCTTCTCTATATATCCACAATAATGACATCTTAATAAATTAGAGTATTTATGATAAGTTAAACTTACATCACAACGCTTACACTGCTGAATATGTCCGCATGTGAAACACTCTAACATAGGCGCAAATCCACGTCTGTTTTGAAACAAAATAATTTGTTCACCACGTTCCAATGCTTCGTCTATATTATTTTTTAGAATCTCCGTAAAAAGAGAAACCATTTTTTTCTTTTTCTTTTCTTCTTTTAAATCCCCACACTGAATCTCGGGTAACTGAATCCCTCCGTACCGAGTATTTAATTCCACCAATCCATATTTACCCGATTTTGCATTAAAGTAAGACTCTACCGATGGCGTTGCACTTCCCAATAAAACTTTTGCTTTGTGCATTTTAGCTAGGAGAATAGCCATATCTCTACCATGGTATCTTGGTGCAGGGTCAAATTGTTTAAACGTGTTTTCATGCTCCTCATCAACAATCACTAATCCCAAATTAGAGAAAGGTAGAAACATACAAGACCGAGCTCCTAAAACTACTTTAAATTTAGAATTTGGCTTTAAAAGCTCATTCCAAATCTCCACTCTTTCATTCAGGTTAAACTTTGAATGGTATACTCCTACAGCGTCACCAAACACTTTTTGTAATCGGGTAATAATTTGCGTTGTGAGTGCTATTTCGGGCAATAAATAACAAACTTGTCGTCCTTCATCAATTGCTTCTTGAATTAATTGAATATACACTTCAGTTTTACCACTACCTGTAATACCGTGAAAAAGTACAACATCCTGCTTTTCATATGCACTCTTTATTTCCTTGTAAGCTAGATCTTGCTCATTACTTAGTTTAGGTAAAGCTTTTATTTCGCCTTGATAGTTACTCAAACGTCCCTCCCCATCATCAAAAATTTCAAACACACCTTTCTTACCCATTGAATTAACTACAGCTGCGGTTGTATTGTACTTTTTTGTTAACTGTGATCTTTTAATTTTAAAATTTTTAAAATCAACTCCTTTATCGCCTATTAACTGTAATAGTAAATCTTGCTGTTTAGGGGCTGATTTCAGCACATCAAAAGCATTATTTAAAGATTCTTTATTTGGATAATTCTCCTTATCAAAAGCTACAAAAGTTCTTACTTTCGGTTTATATTTCTCCTTTATTTCTTCTTCTAAAACGATAACTGATTTCTCGTAAAGACTCTTTATGATTTTGTGAATATTTTTAATCCCTAAAATATTTGAAATATCATCTAAAGATAAAATAGGTTGTATTTGAAGTGCTTCTGCAATTAAATATTCCTTGTCATCCAATATAGATAGATCAATATTTTCGTCGGAATTTAGCAAAACCTTAGTTTCGTTCACCAGCTTAAACCCAGAAGGCAAAGCTGCATTCATCACATCTCCAGGAGCACACATATAATAGTCTGCCATCCAATCCCATAGTTTAAGTTGAATTTCGTTTACAATAGGATAATCATCCAGTACGAAATCGATGCCTTTTGCTTGGTATTCTTTGGGGGGTGTTGAATGAATTTTATGAATAATAGCTGTGTAATGCTTCGACCGTCCAAACTTTACCACCACCCGCTTACCAACAGCTAAATCGAGAACATGTTCTTCTTCAACAAAATATGTAAAGAGGTTAGGTAATGGAACAGGAACAATTACATCTACAAATACCATTAAACTAACTTAATGAAAATTTAAATAGAAAGTATATCGATCATTTGCAAAAGCTGACTATCTATTTTTTCTTGATTTTTTATTGCTTTTGAAAACGGAGTATGCGCAACGTGATCATTTACTATTCCAATCATAACACCACGCTGACCGTCAATTAAAGCTTGCACAGCCTCTAAGCCCATTTGACTAGCCCTTACACGCTCCATGCAAGTAGGGCTGCCTCCTCTTTGAATGTGTCCTAAAACAACAACACGAATATCATATCCAGCGCATTTTTGCTTAAGTTCTGATGCAACTTCAGCCGCATTGCCTTCTTTCGCTCCTTCAGCTACAATAATTATGTTACTCAATTTCTTTCGTTTTCCACCATTATTCATCCTCTCAACAATAGCTCCCAACAAATCTTCTTCACTTTCTGGATAAAGAATTGCTTCCGCTCCACAACCAATCCCGGCTCTTAGAGCAATAAACCCAGCGTCTTTACCCATGACTTCAACTACAAATAATCGATTGTGAGAATCAGCAGTGTCTCTTATTTTATCAACGGCTTCTACTACAGTATTTATAGCCGTGTCATATCCAATTGTAAAATCTGTGCCAACTAAATCATTATCAATCGTTCCTGGAAGACCTACAATTGGAAAGTCAAATTCTTCAATAAAAATACTTGCTCCAGTAAAACTTCCATCGCCACCAATAACTACTAAGGCTTGGATTCCTTCGGCTTTCAAGTTCTTAAAAGCCATTTTTCGTCCTTCAGTTGTTCTAAATCCATCGCTTCTCATACTTTTAAGTATGGTGCCACCCCTTTGTAAAATATTCGCTACGGAATGTGCGTCTAAATCAACAAAATCAGCTTCAATAAGTCCATCATATCCCCTCTTTACACCCACAACTTCTAGCCCGTGAAAACTAGCTGTACGAACAACAGCTCTCACAGCTGCATTCATTCCTGGTGAATCTCCTCCTGATGTTAAAACTCCGATTTTTTTCATAAGTAAAGCATTGAAAATGTTAGTCCAAAATAGAGGACAGCATGCAAAAGTAATTAATCTTAATTAGATTTTAAAAGCCGGATTGAAATAACTTATCAGAAACCCTCATTAAAGCCATTATATTTACCCTGAAATGATGAAGGATTAAATAAAATTATTCTATATTTACGTCATTTAATGGACTAACTATTCCATAACTTTATGAAAAGTAGTAAAAGTATTTTAAAAGGAATCAGCGTAATAGTAATGGGAAGTTTAGTGCTCGTTGGGTGTACACCTGACACACCAACTAAAGACACTGACAACGTTGAAACGACAAAGGTTAATGAACCAAAAAAAGTTGTAATCTCACCAGCCACGAAAGTAGACGGTGCTATGTTTAGTATTCCATCTCCAATTCAGTTAGGTGGAATTATAAAAAAGTCAGGAGTTCCTTACAACAAAGACCTTCTTAATAACCCTAAAAACTCTGATCAATACGTTGATTTAGTTAGTCAATCGCTAAACCTAGGTGTTTATGGTGCCGACTTGGGCTATTGTGCGTTATATGATAAACAACAAGAATCAATTGGTTTCATGAAATCAGCTCAAGGCCTTAGTGAAATATTAGGTATTTCTGATGCTTTCGACATGGTAACAATTCAAGCTATCGAAAGAAACTTAGACAACAAAGATTCTTTGTTATATGTTATTTCTAACTCGTATAGAAAAGCTGATGACTTTTTACAAACAAGCGACAGAAAGCACATTGGAGCATTAATTATTGTTGGTGGATGGATTGAAAGTTTAAACTTTGCTGGTGCCTTAGGAATAGAAAAGAAGACGGAAAACGTAGTTGATATGATAGGAATGCAAAAGCATACCATCAATACAATTTTAGACAAAATGCTTGAACGCTATATTGCTGAGCCTGGAGTTGAAGAAGTTTACAATGATTTAGACGATATTCGTATGTCATTTGAAAAAGTAAACATCAAGTATGAATATATCAAGCCAAACGTAAACAAAGAAAAGAAAGTCACTACAATCAAGTCTAAAACTAGTATTGAAATGACGGATGAGGTTTTTAAAGAAATCGTAGAAAAAATTGCCACTCTAAGAGCAAAAATAATTAATGCTTAAGAGATTTAGGAAAACATTGAAATCATGAAAAAATTAATTGCTTTATTCTCGTTATTAATCGCTGTAGGGACTTATCAAACTAAAGCTCAGTGTGACACAATTGCTAATTATTGCCATAAAAATAACTTTACTGTAGATTACGTTTCTGACGGTCAAAATTACAGAGCTTTATTATTTGGTGACCAAGAAGCTGAATTTGAAACTACTTTTTTTGGGGGAGTTACGTATAGAGTTGGTGCTTGTACAGGGTTTTCGCAAGGAAACTTAATTTTCACTGTCAAGGATTTAAATAACAATACTTTATTCGACAGTATGGAGCAACAAAACGCATCTTATTGGGATTTTAGTGTTGAAAACACTGTTACACTTAAGATTAGCGCAAAGTTAGATGCTTTAGAAGCACCATCAGGGTGTGCTACAATCCTAATCGGATTTAAGCAATAATTAATATTACAATTTTTTGAAACAAAGGGATTGTTACCAGCGTAACAATCCCTTTTTAGTTATGTATTAACCAACTCTAGTTGGTCGTTAATTATGAGTGAAAGAATACTAAAAGCCTTAATGCAATTATTTGCTCTAGTAGCAAAAGTTGATAGTGTTAACCACGATGGTAAATCTGTAGTTGAAGTTTTCTTAAAGCAGCAGTTAAACGCTGAACTTGTAACTCAATACTTATCTCTTTTTGAAGAATTCCTTGAAAAGCATCAAAAAATATCCAAAAGAAAAGAAGGAAAAGAAAGAAAGAGAACTTCTGTTAACTCAGTAAAGGTACTTAGAATATGTACCCAAATAAATGAAGAACTTCAGCAAAAACAAAAAATTGTAGTTCTTATAAGACTACTTGAATTTATCTTCGCAGGGGATTATTCAGAACAGGAAATTGAATTCATAACTACAGTATCAGAAACCTTTAATATCCCAGCTGAAGAGTTTAAAGAAAGTATGGCATTTGTAATTTCTTCAGATGAACATATTCCAGACAATGAAAATTTCTTAATTATTCACAAAGCAATCGATTTTAAATACGAAAAGGCTAAAGTAATAGAGCAAACGCAATTAGACGGGGCTGTTAAAATTTTAAGACTAGAAGAATCAGGAAACTATATCGCCAAATATTGTGGGGATGAAGCTATTTACATTAATGGACAAGTAATTGACAACAACAGAGTTTATTTCTTAGCACACGGTTCAAGTATTCGAAGTAAGAAATTAAGTCCTGTATATTTTAGTGACATAACTTCTCTTTACAGAACAGAAGAGGAAACCCAACGTATTGATTTTGTAGTTGACAAATTAGGATACAATTTCCCAGCAGGGAACATTGGTTTACATGAATTAAACATAGTTGATAATAGTGGTAATTTAATTGGAATAATGGGCGCTTCTGGTGCTGGTAAATCTACTTTACTTTCACTTTTAAACGGAACTCTCACCCCGACCTCTGGATCTGTAAAAATAAACGGAATTGACATTCACCATCAAAAAGATAAACTTGAAGGTGTTATTGGCCATATCTCACAAGATGATCTTTTAATAGAAGACCTAACAGTTTTCGAAAATCTATTTTACAACACAAAACTGTGTTATGACGGATTTCCTGCAACAACTATTGTGAAAAAAGTAATAGACATGCTTAAAAGTCTTGGTCTTTATGAGATCAAAGATTTAAAAGTAGGGTCACCTATCAATAAAAAAATAAGTGGTGGACAACGAAAACGTTTAAACATAGCCTTAGAACTTATTAGAGAACCACAAGTATTATTTGTTGATGAACCAACGTCAGGACTATCATCCAGGGATTCTGAAAACATTATGGATCTTTTAAAAGAATTAGCTTTAACTGGAAAACTTGTTTTTGTTGTTATTCACCAACCTTCTTCAGATATTTTTAAAATATTTGATAATTTATTGATTTTAGACACTGGAGGCTTCCCCATTTATTATGGTAATCCTGTAGAATCCGTAATCTACTTTAAGCAAGCGATTAATCACGTCACAGCAAATGAGAGCGAATGTTTTCATTGTGGTAATGTAAATCCAGAACAGATCTTCAACATTATTGAAACTAAAGTTGTTGATGAATATGGAAATATAACTGAACAAAGAAGAATTCCACCAAGAACTTGGAATGAGTATTATCAAAATGTAATAAACAAACCAAACACTGAGATTTCTAGTACAGAAATCCCTGTTGGAACTTACAAAATACCAAAAATAATAAGTCAGTTTAAAGTTTTCATAGTAAGAGATATACTATCTAAACTTGCAAACTCTCAATACATGCTAATTAACTTTATAGAAGGACCATTTCTAGCTTTTATTTTAGCGTATTTAGTAAAATTCTATAGTACAGAGAGTGGACCCGATGCAGAATATGTTTTTAGATACAACGAAAATATCTCAGCATACCTATTCATGAGTGTTGTTGTCGCACTTTTCATGGGGCTAACTGTTAGTGCTGAGGAGATTATTCGTGATCGAAAGATTTTAAAAAGGGAAACCTTCCTAAACCTTTCTAGATTTAGTTATCTGTCAAGTAAGACGGCAATTATGTTTATAATTTCAGCAATACAAACCATCTCTTACATCATCGTCGGAAATCTTATACTTCATATAGATGGAATGTTTTTAGACTATTGGTTGGTTTTATTTTCCTGTAGTTTCTTTGCTAATATGCTAGGTTTAAATATATCCTCAGCTTTCAACTCTGTTGTAACTATATATATATTAATTCCTATTTTATTAATCCCTCAATTACTGTTAAGTGGAGTTATTGTCAAATTTGACAAACTAAACCCTTCGCTCTCCTCCCAAACATTTGTACCGTTTAGTGGTGAAATGATGGCGAGTCGATGGGCTTTTGAAGCCTTAGCTGTTAATCAGTTTAAAGAAAATGAATTTGAACAGAATTACTATAAGTTTGATAAAGCAATGAGTATTGCGAACTACAAAAAGAATTTCTGGCTATCTGCTATTAAAACTCGTCTTACAATGAGTTTAAACTATGCAGGTAAAGCTGATAAAGTAGACGAGTTTAAAACAAACATCAACCTCCTAAAAACTGAGATTAAGGCTGAATGCTCATATTTAGTAAAACTTTTTGAAGAACTGAAAAATCAAGATCAATCAACTTTAGAGTTTAATGCATTAAATTCTTCTATTTCAGAAAGTAAAAGGAATGAGATGCTAAACACTATTTCAAACAAAGCGAAACAGATAGAAGCAATGTCTAACTTTGATAAAGCAGCTGCTAAAAACATAAATAAGCTGCTAAACGAAATAAAAAGTTTTTATAATAAATTCTATAATGTCTTCGCTAAAGTCAAAAACAATAAAATTGCTGAATTCAGAACAGAAAATAATGGAAAACTAAAATTCATTGAAAACAGAAACAATTTTCAAAATGAAAGTTTAAGTGACTTAGTTAAAAACAGTAGTGAACTAAACAAAATCATTGATTTTGATGGGAGGTTAGTTCAAAAATCAGACCCAATTTATAGAGACGCACAAGAATTTAGAGCGCACTTCTTTGCTCCTACTAAGAAATTACTTGGTTTTAGTTTTGATACTTATTGGGTTAATATTTTGGTAATCTTTGGAATGGCATTCTCATTATTTATCACCTTGTACTTCGACCTATTGAAGAAAACAATTGAGTCATTAGGAGAATTAAGTACAAAAATCGGCCTTTCTAAAGAGAAATAGAACTTAATCTTGTTTTCTAATTAAGTTAAAACGGACAGATTAAGGAACCATATCTTCTACTTTGCTAGGCGCTTTATTTGTCTTAATCTCATTATTTTCGAAATCAAACAAGTTTACATCTAGCATATGAGAAGGTGATATATTCTTAAGAGACCTAAATATAATCTCCTTACGACCTGGGGACTTATTATCCCAACCATTTAAAAGATCCTTAACAGCTTGTCTTTGTAAACCATCTTGAGAACCACAAAGGTTACAGGGTATGATAGGGAATTTATTAAATTCCGCATATTCAACAATATCAGCCTCTTTACAATATGCTAAAGGTCTAATCACTGTATGCTTACCATCATCAGTTATATATTTAGCAGGCATTGTTTCAATTCTTCCTCCATAAAACATGTTAAGGAACAATGTTTCCATAATATCCTCTCTATGGTGCCCTAAAGCAACTTTATTACAGCCTAACTCCTCTGCAACTCTATAAAGTATTCCTCTTCTTAACCTTGAGCAAAGACTGCACATCGTCTTTCCTTCTTTCACTTTATCTGTAACTATCGAATAAGTGTCTTGTTCAACAATCTTGAATTCAACTCCAATACCCTCCAAGTATTTTGGAAGAATATGTTCTGGAAAACCTGGTTGTTTTTGATCTAAGTTTACTACAACAATATCAAAATCTAAAAGAGGAGATGATTTCATGTGAATTAAAATGTCCAGCATAGTATAACTATCCTTACCTCCAGATAAACAAACCATGATTTTATCGCCTTCCTCAACCATACCAAAGTCATCATTGGCACTCCAAACAGCCTTTCTTAACCGCCTGGTTACCTTAACACTTTCATCTTCTTTCCCCATAGCAGTTTGATCAGTTATTAATTTACAAAATCACTTTAACATTAAATAAAACAAAAAAACCCCGACTTATTTAAAGTCGAGGTTAATAAGCTTCGGTAAAGAAACTTAAATATTCTAACGCTTATGAGTTCTTTCAGAGGATACAGACGCTTTTTTTCTTCCTTTTCGTCTTCTATTAGCTAATATTTTCCTTCCATTAGCAGTTGCCATTCTTGAACGGAATCCGTGCTTGTTTTTTCTCTTTCTAACTGATGGTTGAAATGTTCTTTTCATCGCAATATTTTTTTATGCCCTTAATAAAGGGGTCGCAAAGATAACACAAATTATTATTTATACAACCTCTTTTTCAAAGGAAATTAAAAAAACAAAACTATGACACATTTATCTTGCGACAAATAGTAAATTTGCGCGCATATTTCAACGTAAACTATGGCTTTCGGAAGGAACAAAGAAAAAAAAGGAAAAAAGGAAAAAGTTAAGCTTTCCAAAAACGCATACAAACAAGCAAAGAACTTCCTATCTTTTGTTAAGCCTTACTCAGGCGTTTATTTTATTGGATTTGTGTTTCTATTGCTATCTAGTGGTGTTTCTATTTCGTTACCAATACTTTTAGGTCAAATTCTTGGAGCAGATGCTTCTCAAATGACTGGAGAATGGGAGATTGGAAATATTGATAATATTTATGGTGTACTTACCATTTTAGCAATTATTCTACCGGCTCAAGCAGTATTTAGCTTTTTTAGAGTTATTACGTTTCATTACGTAACGCACAATTCGATTAAAGATATGCGCCAAAAAGCTTTTGAAGTATTGATAAAATCACCACTATCTTTTTTTGATTCTAGTAAAACAGGAGAAACCATCTCAAGAATTTCAAACGATACAGAACAAATTCAAGAAACTTTAACCACGACCGTTGCTGAATTCTTCAGACAATTACTGATTGTATTAGTTGGTGTTATATTTATTTTTAAAGTCAGCCCCAAACTAGTTCTAATCATGCTGGGTGTTCTTCCCATAGCTGCTATTACAGCTATTATTTTCGGAAGGTTTATTAAAAAGATATCTGGGTTAGCACAAGACGAGACGGCTAAGTCTAATCATATTCTTGAAGAAGCACTAGTTGGCATTAAGAGTTTAAAAGCATATACAAACGAGTTTATAGAATTAAAAAAATATTCACTTGCTGTTTCTAATGTCAAACAATTTAATATGAAAGCGGCCATATGGCGTGCCGTTTTTATTGCTTTTATCCTAACAATCATGTTAGGCGCAATTGTTTTTATTATTTGGCAGGGAATTGAACTAATTAAAACAGGAGAGATTCCAAGACAAGGTTTTTTTCAATTCATTTTATTTACTGTTATGATTGGTACATCAATGGGATCATTACCAGACTTATTTGCTAAAATTCAAAAATCAATTGGAGCAACCGAAAGCTTAATGACTATCATTCAACAAGAAACAGAAAATATTGATACATCAAAGCCTGTTGCTAATCATAAAACACTTCGTGGAGATATTGAATTAAATAATCTAGACTTTGCTTACCCAGGCAGAAAAGAAGTTCAAATATTAAACAATCTAAGCCTAAAAATTACGGCAGGAGAACAAATTGCTCTTGTTGGTGCAAGTGGAAGTGGGAAATCGACGATAGCAAGCCTTCTGCTCCAGTTTTACACGTTAGACGGAGGGAATATTAAGTTTGATGGAAAACAAGCTTCAGATTATGCGATAAACGATTTAAGATCGCAAATGGCCTTTGTACCTCAAGAAGTGATTTTGTTAGGAGGTTCAATTGAAGAAAATATTAGGTACGGTAAGCCAAACGCTTCAGATATCGAGGTACAAGATGCTGCTAAAAAAGCCAATGCTTTCGATTTTATTAACTCATTTCCGAATGCGTTTAAAACAGTTGTTGGAGATAGAGGAATTCAATTATCAGGGGGGCAACGTCAACGAATTGCAATTGCAAGAGCAATCCTTAGAGATCCTGCTATATTAATTTTAGACGAAGCAACTAGTGCGCTTGATAGTGAATCAGAAGTAGCTGTCCAAGATGCATTAAATAAACTTATGACAGGACGAACTTCAGTTGTAATTGCTCACAGACTTTCTACAATTAAAAATGCAAATTCAATAGTGGTCATGGATAATGGCGCTATTGCTGAGCAGGGCACACACGATGAATTGGCTGTGAAACAGAACGGAATTTATAAAAAACTTAGTGAAATTCAATTCTCTTAAAATGGCATTAGATATTATCTTAAAATATTTTCCAAATCTAACTGATCATCAAAAAAATCAGTTTTCAAAACTTGGTCATTTATATACTGAGTGGAATAGCAAAATCAATGTTATTTCGAGAAAAGATATTGATGAGTTATATACAAGACACGTTCTTCATTCTTTAGGAATTGCAAAAATAATTAAGTTCAAACCAGGAACATCAATTATGGACGTTGGAACTGGTGGAGGATTTCCCGGAATTCCATTGGCTATTCTTTTTCCAAAATCGAACTTTTATTTAATTGACACTATTGGAAAAAAAATAAAAGTGGTAACCGAGATAGCAAAAGCTCTTGAATTAACAAACGTTGAAGGCGTTCAAAAAAGAGCCGAAAACGTGAAATTCGATTTTGATTTCATCGTCAGTAGAGCTGTTACTTCTCTTCCTAAATTTAATGATTGGGTAAAAGGGAAGTTTAGCAAAAAGTCATTTAACGACATTCCAAACGGATTGCTGTACTTAAAAGGTGGTGATCTAACCCAAGAATTGAATGAAGCAGGTAAGACATTTAAATCATATAATTTAAAAGACAGCTTCTCTGAAGAGTTCTTCGAAACTAAAAAAGTGATTTATTTGAAGGGTTTCTAATGAACAATAGGGAATATACTTTAACTTTTTGTACTGAATGTTTAAATAGAAAGTTTAACATCAACAAAGGTATTATTTGCTCACTAATGAACAACATTCCTAATTTCAAAGGGAGTTGCCCTGATTATAAAGAAGATCACGAAGTTGTAGCCCGTAATTTATCTGTAATTGATGATTTAAATGGTCTTCACCAAAAAATAAACTTAGAAGAATAAACTTGGGGCCTCAATAAATTCGAGATTAAAAACGGTATTGTTGCTTGAGTTATTCTTATTTCGGGATCGCTAATTTGGTTTTGTGGTGCATGGACCTTAGGAATCATTTACTTATAACCTCCTATTCTCTTTGTTCTTGGACTTTAAATTCTTTTTAAGAGTGTTAAACTTAAAACCAACACTAAGCAAGCTTACGAAATTCGATCGATTTAATTAATCGAAAACAGTAAACAAAAAAACCTCAACGAAAGTTGAGGTTTTAGTTTTAATTAAACGTAAAATCACTAAATCTTCTCTTGCGTGTTTTTCATAATATTATACAAAAACTCTCTTGCTCTAAACAACTGAGCCTTTACCGTCCCCAAAGGAATATCTAGATGATCAGCAATTTCCTCGTAAGAAAACTCCTTAAAATATCTCAACTCAACCAAAGTACGGTAGCGCGGTTTTAGCCTCTTTACAACATCATGCATTATTTCAATCTTTTGCTTACGCATGTACGTTTGCTCAGGATCGAGTGCGTCAGATTTTAAATCAATCTCTAATTCGCTTCCTTCATCATTTTCTAGAGTTTTATTGATTGAAAAAGTATTTTTCTTTTTCTTTCTAATAAAATCTATACAGTTATTTGATGCGATTTTAAAAAGCCAAGTGCTAAATGCATAGTTTGGCGTATACTGGTGTAATTTTTTAAAGGCTTTACCAAATGCTTCGATTGTTAAATCTTCAGCATCATCCTTATTATTCACCATTTTTAAAAGCATAAAATAGATTGAGTCTCGATAACGATCCATCAATTCTGCGTAAGCTTTTTGTGATTTATTTTCTATAGCCTCCCTAACTAAGTTATAGTCATAGAGTGCTTTTTCCGATAAATTTGGTCCTGGTACTACCATTTGCCCACTTTACTTTTAAATATTGTTCGAATTACTGCGTAATTATGAATTCCGATAGACAATATATCCGAGAATATAGTTTTAATCAAAATCGAACGCACCCCAATTTTAAGGAATATTCTTTGAATAAAAGAATACATTGCAACTTTTTTTACTATGATAAATGTTGATATCAACAACAATTCGTCCGAATAATAAATTAAGAAAGGGATTAAAAGATACCAAAGCGTCGTAAAAGAATAATACAAACTAAGTATTAATAAATTTCTTTTATTGTATTTAATTCCTGCTGACACATGCCTTATTTTTTGAGAAAAATAAGACTGAAAACTCAATTTTGGAACAGATTCTGTTTGCGCACCTTTGTTGTATATTAAATTAACTTTAGTCTTTTTGGGCATTTGATTAATCAACAAATCATCATCTCCACTTGGAATATGGTAGTGAGACTTAAACCCTCCTACTTTTTCAAATAAACTTCTTTTGTAAGCAACATTTCGTCCAACCGACATATATGGGAAACCACTAACAGCCATTGATAAATAATTAGCAGCTATAAAACCTGTATCATTTTGAATAATTGAGTTAACAGTCCCTTTCAATTTTGAGTACAAGCTAACACCTAAAACCAATTCGCTTCCATCTGCAAATCCGTTAACTATACCAACTAACCAAAAAGCAGATAACGGCTTACAATCGGCATCTGTCATGATGAGGTAATCACTTTTAGCGTGCTTAATTCCAAATTCAAGCACTTGCTTTTTACCAAAAGAAGATTTTTCCTCTTGAAGCGTTACTACTTTTAATTGACTATATTTTTTTTGAAACTCTTTTAAAACAGGTAAAGAATCATCGGTTGAATTATCATCAACAACCAAAACTTCAAAATCAGGATATTTCTGAGACAAGACAAACTCTAAAAACTGAGAGAGGTTATTCTTTTCATTTTTTGCGCAAATAATTACAGAAACAAAGGGCAATTTGGAGAATTTATCATTAGAGGGCACATGCTTTGCCATTTTTCTCCATGTAAATAAATAGAACAACAACAACCCTACTGTTACAAGAACAAACACAATATGTAAAATATCAGTAATCGCCATTTACCACAAAGAAACATAATTAGTTTGATTGTTTACTTCTAAGTGATAGGAAAACCCAATCAGCCAATGATTTATATTATCTTTGAAGCGCATGGATTTTGATTTATTAAAAAGCGACCCAGGGTCGAACGCAAGAGCAGGAGTTTTAAAAACCGATCACGGTGAAATAGAAACGCCAATATTTATGCCTGTTGGAACTGCAGGTACAGTAAAAGCTGTTCATCAACACGAGATTGATGAGGATATTAATGCTCAAATTATATTAGGAAATACGTATCATTTATACTTAAGACCTAAAACTGAAATTTTAAAAGCCGCTGGAGGGTTACATAAATTCATGAATTGGAACAAACCTATTTTAACAGATAGTGGGGGATTTCAAGTTTACTCATTAAGTGGAAGACGAAAAATAAAAGAAGAAGGTGTGAAATTTCAATCACACATTGATGGCTCATATCATCTTTTCACCCCTGAATTCGCTATGGATATTCAACGTGAAATAGGGGCTGATATTATTATGGCATTTGATGAATGCACTCCCTATCCTTGTGATTACAAGTATGCAAAAAGGTCAATGTACATGACACATAGATGGCTTAAACGGTGTTGCGAAAGATTTGACACAACTGATCCACTATACGGTTATAATCAAACACTTTTCCCTATAGTTCAAGGTAGTACCTATAAGGATTTAAGACTGCAATCTGCAGAGGCTATTGCATCCTTTAATCGAGAAGGAAATGCAATTGGTGGACTTTCCGTTGGAGAGCCTGCTGAGGAAATGTATGCAATGACTGAAGTAGTTTGCAGCGTATTACCTACTGATAAACCAAGATATTTAATGGGGGTTGGAACACCTGCCAATATTTTGGAAAACATAGCTTTAGGTATCGATATGTTTGACTGTGTTATGCCAACAAGAAATGCACGTAACGGAATGCTTTTCACAAGTGAAGGAATTATTAACATTAAGAATAAGAAATGGGAAAAAGACTTTTCTCCGTTAGATGCTAATAGCGATTGTTATGTTGATCAATCGTATTCTAAAGCTTATGTTCGTCATCTGTTCCAAAGCAAAGAAATACTAGGAAAGCAAATCGCGTCAATTCACAATTTGGCATTTTATTTATGGCTCGTTACTGAAGCTAGAAAACATATTATTGCTGGTGATTTTGCTGATTGGAAAAAAATAATGGTCAAAAAAGTACAAGTTAGGTTGTAATGATAAAAAAGCTTGACAAATATATTTTAAAGAAATTTTTAGGAACTTTTTTTCTAACAATATTCTTATTTATTTTGATTGCTGTTGTTTTTGATATTTCTGAAAAAATTGATGATTTTGAACAATTCACTTTAAGTGAAATTATATTTGATTATTATTTCAGTTTTATCCCCTGGTTATATAATCTTCTAACCCCCTTACTAGCTTTTATTGCCGTTGTCTTTTTTACAAGCAAAATGGCTGGTAAAACTGAAATTATACCCATTTTAGCCTCCGGCATCTCATACAATCGTTTTTTACGTCCTTATTTTTTAGGAGCGACCTTACTGTTGTTTTTATCCCTAATTTTAAGTCACTTTTTAATACCAAAAACAAATAAAAAGAAGATAGAAATAGAAGCGAAGATATATCCTCACACAAGAAGAATAAACAATTCTAAAATTCACAGAGAAATAGCCAAAAACACTTTTATTTATGTAAACAACTATAGTGTTAAAAGTGATAATGGCTACAAATTCAGGCTTGAAAAAATAATAGATGGTCAGTTACTATACCAATTTACAGCAAGTAATTTAAAGTGGAGCAGTAAAAAAAATAAGTGGATAGCAAGAAATTGGTCTGAGAGAACAATTGATGGTGACCATGAAATTCTTACTCAAGGAACGACTAAAGACACAATATTGCCTTTTAACAATACAGAATTTCATCGAAGTCCGTTTGAAATAGAAACAATGGATTTTTTCGATATAAACAATTATATTGAACAAGAAAAACAAAGAGGATCTAGCTACCTTGGAAGGTATCAATTAGAATTAGTGAAGCGTACTTCTAATCCATTTTCAATATTAATTCTTGTAATCATAGCAGTTTGTATTAGTTCTCGAAAAATTAAAGGAGGAACAGGTATGCACATAGCAAAAGGGCTAGCACTGGCATTAATCTTTGTGTTTTTCGGCCGAATTGCAGATGTTATTGCTGTGAATACGCCTATACCCGCAATAGTTGCATTATGGATTCCTAATCTTGTTTTCACCATTGTTGCTTTTTATATTTACAGAACAGCACCAAAGTGATTAAAAAAAATGAATTGAAAACACTGTTAAGCACAGTCGCAACTAATTGATTTAAAAGTGGAATTATTTCAACGTTTCAATAGTTTTATCATATCGAATAAAAATGTGCAACCAAACGCTACGAGAATACCTAAAGAGTAAAGGCATCGTTGCTATCAACAGTAAAAATATTACACCCGTAATTTGATAAATCTCAAGGTCAGTTATATAAGTGAGTATTAGCATAGTAGGAATTGCTAATGCAACTCCAAAAGCGTAGCTTACATACATAGCTCCGTACCAAAATCCCTGCTCCATCTCGTAAACTAAATCACAATTTGAACATTTTTTTTCAATCTCCCCAAATTTTCGATGATAAGGGTTTTTGTGCTTAAATACAATCCCTTTCCTACAGCGTGGACAATTACAGTTTATTATACTTTTAATGGCTGATACTTCTTTCATAATCCAAAATTGGAGCAAAGCTTAAAACACTATAAAAATAAAAAAGGTAGCCTTAAAGAAGACTACCTTTCATCACTTTTTTATTACTTTATTATTACGCTTCTTCGCAATGTCCCATGGTTGAGAACTTCTTGATACGTGAAGCTACTCTTTTTTGAGGTTCAATATCTCTTAATTCATTTAGTGAATTAATGATTGCATTTTTAACGTTTTCGAAAGCTTTTTCAGGATCTGCGTGTGCTCCACCAATAGGCTCTTTGATAACCCCATCGATTAACCCCAACTCCAACATATCTTGAGAAGTCAACTTCATCTTCTCAGCCGCTTCTTCTTTATGATCCCAACTTCTCCACAAGATTGTAGAACAATTTTCGGGAGAAATAACTGAGTACCAGGTATTCTCCATCATAAATACCTTATCACCCATTCCTATCCCTAAAGCTCCACCGGAGGCTCCTTCACCAATTACAATACAAACCAACGGCACTTTTAACTGTGCCATTTCGATAAGATTTCTAGCAATAGCTTCTCCTTGTCCTCTTTCTTCGGCTTCTAATCCAGGAAATGCACCAGGAGTATCAATTAAACATACAACAGGAATGTTAAACTTTTCAGCCATTTTCATTAAACGCAATGCTTTTCTGTAGCCTTCAGGGTTTGGCATACCGAAATTACGATACTGACGCATTTTTGTGTTAATTCCTTTTTGCTGTCCAATAAACATCACAGATTCACCATTGATTGACCCCATTCCTCCAATCATAGCTTTATCATCGCCGACATTTCGATCACCATGCAACTCAATAAATGAATTATCATCAGTAATATAATCAATATAGCCTAATGTGTAAGGACGCTGCGGATGCCTAGAAACCTGTACTTGTTGCCAAGCAGATAGGTTTTCATATATCTCTTTAATTTTGACAGCAATTTGCTTCTCGATGTCTTTAATTGTTGTAGAAACATCAACATCTCCTTTGGTTTGAACCTCTTTAATCTTTTCCAATTGTTCGTTTAACTCAGCAATTGGTTGTTCAAAATCTAAATATACCATAACAATAGTTTAGCAGTACAAACTTAATATAATTAATCTATTGATATAAAAGATTATTTCAACAAAAGAAAATACCTAATTTCGTCTTTTAAAATTAGGTTATTTAACAGTTTATCTTTTCCCATGGTCTTTTTTCCAAATGCAAAAATAAATTTAGGTCTTAATATTATCGAAAAAAGACCTGACGGGTACCATAATATCGAATCCGTTTTTATGCCAATTCCAATTCATGACGCATTGGAGATTATCGAAAACTCAACCGAAACGAAATTTTCAAGTTCAGGCATTTCAATCCCCGATAATGGTGAACCTAATTTGGTTGAACGAGCTTGGCTTTTATTAAAAGAAGAATTCAATATACCTACTGTAGATTTAGACTTACTTAAGAAAATACCAATTGGTGCAGGATTAGGTGGAGGATCTGCTGATGCTGCTTCGTGTATTTTAGGATTAAATAACATTTTCAACCTCAACATAACAGAAGAGAAACTTTTAAAAATTGCCAGTAAATTAGGAGCTGATTGTGCTTTCTTTATCAAAAACAAACCCGTTTTTGCACAAGGGATAGGTGATCAATTCACTCCTATAGGTTTGAATCTCAAAGGAAAGCACTTCGTAATCATCTATCCAAACATTCATGTCTCTACTCCAGAAGCTTACAAATATGTAAAGCCTAGAAACTTAGGTAAATCTATTAAAGAAATCCTTAAGCAACCTATTGAATCATGGAAAGGAGTTTTAAAAAATGACTTTGAGCATTCGGTGTTTCAACAATACCCTTTTATCAAAGAGGTTAAAAACGAACTTTATTCTAATGGAGCTATCTATGCCTCACTAAGTGGAAGTGGATCTACAGTGTTTGGAATTTTTGATAAAAAACCCGAAATCAAGTTTTCAAAAGAGGTTCAGCGCTGGGACTTTAATTTATAACCTTCTTCAAAAATCCGATTTCTTCTTTTCATTATTAACATTTTGTTTATAACACCTAATCCTTAACGCTACTACCCTATGGTGTAATTCGTTATTTTTGCAATATGGAAGATTTTTCTGCGCAATCCAAAACATCAAAAAGAAATCGTAAAATCACAAATGAACAGCTAACGGCTGAACATGGAAAGGTACCACCACAAGCCATAGACTATGAAGAAGCGGTACTAGGTGCGGTAATGATTGAAAAAGATGCTTTAACTGAAGTTATAGATATTTTAAAACCTGAAAGTTTTTACAAAAATGCGCATCAGAAAATTTATGCAGCCATTCAAGGTTTATTTCAACGCAGTGAACCAATTGATCTTTTAACAGTTAAAACAGCTCTTGAAAAAGAAGGTCAATTGGAAATTATTGGAGGTCCTGCATACATTGCTCAATTAACTTCTAAAATTGCAAGTGCCGCCAATATTGAAGAACACTCCAGAATTATTGCTCAAAAATATATACAACGTGAATTGATAAGAATATCCTCAGAAATCATTCGAGATTCTTTTGATGAGACTTCAGATGTTTTTGACATTCTAGATTCTGCTGAACAAAAGCTTTTCCAAGTTGCTCAAGGGAATATTAGAAAAAGCCATGATACGATGGCTTCTTTAATAATTGCAGCTAAAGAACAAATTAAAAAAGCTGCGGAATCCGGTGATGGTATTAATGGTATCCCAACTGGATTTACAAGATTAGATAAATTAACATCTGGATTTAAAGGGTCTGAACTACTAATCTTAGCTGCACGACCTGCAATGGGAAAAACGGCATTGGTATTAAGCATGGCTCGAAATATTGTATTGGATTACAAAATGCCTGTTGCAATCTTTTCGTTAGAGATGTCAGCTTTACAAATGGTTTTAAGAATGGTTTCTAACGAATCAGGATTAGAACAGGAAAAATTAAAGAAAGGTAACCTCGCCCAGCATGAATGGGAACAACTAAACTCAAAAGTTTCTGCCTTATCCGAAGCTCCATTATACATTGATGACACTCCAGGTTTATCCGTTTTTGAATTAAGAGCAAAAGCAAGAAGATTAAAAGCTCAACATGATATCCAGATGATTGTAATTTATTATTTACAATTAATGAGTGCAGGTGGAAAAGATGGAGGAAACAGGCAAGAGGAAATATCGATCATTTCTAGATCGTTAAAAATTATTGCAAAAGAATTGAATGTTCCAGTAATTGCTCTTTCACAGTTATCTCGTGCAGTTGAGACTAGAGGCGGGGATAAAAGACCACAACTTTCAGATCTTAGAGAATCTGGAGCTATCGAGCAGGATGCCGATATGGTAATGTTTATTTACCGCCCAGAATACTATGAAATTACAGAAGATGCTGAAGGTAATTCAACTGTTGGATTAACGGAAATAATCGTTGCGAAACACAGGAATGGGGCGTTAGAGAATGTTCCATTAAGATTCGAAGGAAAGTATGGACGATTTGTAGATTGGGAACAAGATAGTTTTGCCAACTATGGTTCAACCAATAATTCGAATTCTGAAGACGCAAATCCTCATACTACCGTTATTAAGGGGTCAAGAATGAATGACATGTCTAATGAAGATTTACCTTTTTAATTAATGACTAAAAAATCAATACGTAGCAAGTCGACTACAAATAGATTTAAATCAAGCAATACTTCCAGTAAAATGAAGAGGTTTTTATTCCTGCTTTTTATTCTTTCAAATTTTATATCTCAAGCTACTTACCTTTTCATACCGATGGATGACTCTCAAAAGAATCATCTCAAAGCATATGGCATTTCCTTTTATGCACTTGAAAAGACCCTAGAAGTTGATTGGCTATTAAATTACCGAGGTGGCAGCTTTGCTTTAAAGCTGAGCGACAATGTGTTAAAAGAATGCAAAATACGTGGTGTTTCCTTTGAAATTGTTGCGGATGTTCAATACAACAAAATTGTTTTAGACATTACACAACCTGCTATAAATCAAGACGTAATGAAATTGGAAAAAGCGCCAACTATAGCCGTTTATTCTCCAAAAAACAAACAACCTTGGGATGATGCTGTAACATTGGTTATGGCTTATGCTGAAATTCCATACGAAGTTGTTTATGATGAAGAAATAATAAATGGAGACCTTTCAAAATATGACTGGCTACATTTACATCATGAAGATTTCACAGGACAATACGGTAAGTTTTGGAGTAGCTACCGAAATGCACCTTGGTTTAAGGAATATATACGGTTTAACGAAGGGTTAGCAGGCAAACTAGGGTTTGATAAGGTATCGGATTTAAAACTCGCTGTATCTTTAAAAATCAAACAATTTGTATTCGATGGTGGGTTTATGTTTGCAATGTGCGCAGCGACCGACTCTTATGACATTGCTTTAGCTGCTCAAAATACAGACATCTGTAAATCTATGTTTGACGGGGACCCTAATGATCCTCAAATGCAATCGAAACTTTCTTACCTCAACGGTTTTGCTTTTAAAGACTATACTTTGGTTACAGATCCAACGAAATATGAATTCAGTTCAATTGATGCAACGGACGATCATTTTAAACTGTTTAAAACAAAAGGTATTCAATCGGATGTTTTTACATTGTTTGATTTTAGTGCTAAATGGGACCCTGTCCCTACAATGCTTTGCCAAAACCACACTTCAATTGTAAAAGGTTTTATGGGACAAACAACTGCTTTTAGAAAAGAAAATATTAGATCGGATGTTTTGATTCTCGGGCAAACTAAATCAATCAACTCTGCTAGATACATTCACGGTGAATTTGGAAAAGGAACTTGGACCTTTTACGGAGGTCATGATCCAGAAGATCATACGCACAGGGTGTCAGACCCTCCTACAGACTTAAACCTTTACCCTAATTCTCCAGGGTACCGTTTAATTTTAAATAACGTACTTTTTCCAGCCGCGAAAAAGAAGAAACGTAAAACTTAAAATTTCAAGTTTAGGGCTTAGAATGTTATCACCCTACTTTACAAATATTGGTGTTAAATATAGTAATCCTTCAAAAGAAAAGTTTGATAATTAAGTCAAATTGGGTCTGCTGGTAAATTGACAAGAATAATTCTTATACGATAAAATCAAAAAATTAATAATGCTATATTCTTATGAAAACAAAAAAAAAGCCACCCTAAATGGGCGGCATTAACAATTAAAAACCATTTTTTAAACTTACTTTCGTGCGTTATAAACGACCATGTCGTCTGACTTAAAACGTGCTTTGGTAACTTTTGACTCTAACCAAAGTTCCGTAAGTAATCTCTCCATGTTCACTCCTTCTTTTTCGAATGTTACAGTTTCTGTAATCCACTCTAAAGTTTTATTTTCAAAAGCTTTATTGTCCTGCAATAATGCGAAAATTTCAGCTTTTGCACTTTCCTTGGTAGAAATCAAACCTTCAGGAAATTGTCTAACAATTTTTGTCAAATTGTCTGTAAACTCTTTACCTGTCATTAAATCCTTTACTCTAACTCTTGCTGAACCTTCTTCATCATTCTCATCTTTTTGAGTAGCTGAGAAACCTTTCCAAATAATTTTACAAAATTTAGTTTTCTTTTTACTATCCTCCATTACAAGGATACGACCATCTAAATAATCTGTTTCTTTGATAATTTCTTTTGCTGTCGTTTGGTCCATCTGATAGATTTGTTTTGTTTACAAAGACAAATAAAAGATGTTTTACCTTACCAAACAAAAAAATTAGCCTAAACCTCACTTTAAAACCACTAATGAGCTTTTTTTTTCGTTAAAGAAACTAATTTAACAGAAACTGTGTCAACAATTTCTCCCAACATATTGATTGTCAAATAAATTAAAAGCAATCCAATTATCATCAGTATCCAAAACGGGATACCAAACACACCTTGTAACAAGATAATTACAATTGATAAAACCCCAACAATTAAACAGTAGATTAACTGTGAATTAACATGATTAATGTGGTTACATCCTGTTGCCATAGAACTCAATATAGTCGTGTCTGAAATTGGAGAACAATGATCACCTAAAACAGCACCTGATAAAACGGATGCAATGGAGCAATAAAAAATTGCAGAAACTTCCCCCTCATTTGATAAAAAAGAACTGGCTATACTTATTACTATCGGAAATAATATTCCCATTGTGCTAAAACTCGAACCAGTTGAAAATGCAATAAAACCAGAAAAAATGAACACAATTACAGGGAGTAAATAAAAGTCCATTTCAGTCGAAACGATAAAATTAGATAGAAATTCACCGAGTTTTAAATCGGACAACACTCCATTCAAAGACCAAGCTAAAACAAGAATAACAATTGCTGGAACTAGCGACTTCATTCCGTCTAAAATCCAGTTAATGGAATCTTCAAAAGCATTTTTATTTAACCTACTAATTATTAAGGCTACAAATAGCGCTACTGAACTCCCCCAAATAAGCCCTTTGTAACAATCTCCATTTTGAATGGCCTGAGCAACTCCTTCTCCTTTATTCCCTGTGCTATAAATACCAAATAGAGTAACAAACAATAATATACCTATTGGTAAAACAGCCCAAATTGGAGCAATAGATTTTTCGTTTTGAATTGATTTTTCTGATGCCTTTATTTGTGCTTCGAGCTCAAACTTTTTCATTGGTCCAAAATCTTTCCCTGTTAGAATAAGAATCAAAATGAACATTAGAATAAATATAGGATAGAAAGAGTAACTAATTGAATTCAAGAATACTGAATACCCACCTCCTACTCTAGCTGCAATATTCGCATTTGCAATACCCTCATCTATTAATTGCACCTCATAACCAATCCATGTTGACACTAATGCAATACTTGCTATTGGCGCTGCAGTTGCATCTACTATAAATGCTAATTTCTCTCTTGATATTTTGAACTTATCAGTAATCTTTTGCATCGTATTCCCTACTACTAACGTATTCGCGTAATCATCAAAAAACACAATAAACCCAAGGAAATAGGTGGTTAATAAGGCTGACCTTTTAGTAGTAGCAAACTTAGACAACCAATTAACCAAACCATTAAATGCCCCCATTCTATTTATTACATTAATCATACCTGCTATTAGTAAAGAAAACAAAATTACTGAGGCATGACCTGAGTCTACTAGTGAATCTAGAATGTAATGATCTATCGCTTTATCAATTCCAAATAAATAACTATCTGACGGATTAAATAAATAAAAAATAACTGATCCTGAAACAACTGCTAAAACAAGGGATAAAATAACTTGCCTTGTTAGGATAGAAATTACAATAGCTATCAAAGCAGGAATTAAACCATACCATGAATAGGCATCTTCGTTTAAACCTGACGCACTTACTGATACAGAACTTAAAATTAAACCTAGAATTATTATCTTTCTCATATTTGATTACGAATATAAGATTTTATGTATCGAACCATATTACTAACGCTTAGTTCATGGCTTATTTTTTCATGTAGTAATCAAACATCTAAACAATTTGCAATAGAAACCAATTACACTTTTTTTGATCGTTTAAAAGGCGACAGTATAAAATGTATTCAAATCGGTAATCAATATATAAATGAAAGAAATACGATCTCGTATAGGGCTGTAAAACATGAATGTGTAGATAAAACAAAAGCAATTGTGAAGATCGAAGGTACTCTTATTAATATTTCGACTAATTCATTTCTTATGAAGACTGAAAATGATACGCTTGCAGGAGTCTTTAATTTTAATATTAAGTCACCTCGGCAGTTTAAAAAACTAGAAATTATAACTCAAGGAGTAATTCAAATACAGCCTCAAACAAATTACAAGGTTGATGCTATTTTATTAAAAGGTATATCAAAAAAAACACCCTGATCCACTAAAAAATAAAAGTCTGCTTTGATTTTAAAAAGTACCCCTTAATTCTTTCCTTGGATATTGGTAATTCATCAAAACAATATCACAATAGCTCCGGCCCCAGTAAAATAAGTCGTACCAAGATGTTTCTGAGCGAATTATAAACTCCTATTGTTAGTTTTACTAAACCCTAAAATCTCTATTATTTAATAGACTAAAACCATGCAGCTGATCCCAATGAAAATTTGGAGATGAACTCCTGTAAGAGATTATATTTAATTTGCTTTAGAAGATTGATTTTCTTCATGCACAGGTTTTAATCCGTACAACATAATTAATGGCAGGATAAGAAGATCTAATACCACAGCAATAATTAAAGTAACACTCACCAATAATCCCATATAAAAGGTACTTGTAAAAGAACTAAACATTAGCGTTAAAAAACCACCAACTAATATTAAGGTTGTTACAATTATTGCTTTCCCTGAAGATAAATAGCTACGCTTCAAGGCATATAAATGAAACCTTCCTTTTTTACGCTCTAGTTTATACTTCGCTAATAAATGAATTGTATCATCAACAGCAATTCCAAAAGCTAAAGTAAAAATCAAGCTTGTACTTATTTTTAAATCTATTCCGGCAAACCACATTACTGTTGTCACCAATAGTAATGGTAATATGTTAGGTATTAAAGAGAGTAATGCGATTTTTAAAGAATTAAACATCCATCCTACTATGATTGCAATCACTCCAAACGCCAATATGAGTCCAAACATTAAATTAATAGCTAAGGTCTCATTATTCCTATCAATTAACATTGCTGTTCCCGTCAATTTTAACTTCAGGATTTCAGGGTTAATTTCGTTTTCTAAAAAAACCTTCAGTTTTTCATTAGCATCCTTAATGGCTAGGCCTCCAACATCTTTTATTTTCCCTGAAACTCGGCAACTTGTGGAATCTTTAGCTATGCAAGTCCATTGCTTTACCATTTCATTATCCACAAAATTTGAATTACCCTTCTTTATATATTTCAACAAAGTTTCATATCTCCGTTTTGTTTCAGGAATGCTTCTAAACTCAGCTTTTGAATTTCTTTTCACAAAATTGGCCTCTCTTATTATCGTTAGAGGGGAAAGTAAAAACCCCACTCCTTCTTGTGTATAAGATGATTTCAGGTAAGTTTCTAACTTTTCTAATTCTTGAACAAATTTATAATTAAATACACCGCTAGAGTCGGTAGTTATTTCCGCTTCAAATGGTCTTAACCCAGAATAATTTTCCTCAAAAAACAAAACATCTTTTTTTATAGGATCTTCTTTAGATAAATCTTCTAGTAAAAAGTTGTTAATTTTGAGGTCATATGCTGTAAATACTCCAATACTCCCCAGTCCTATAACCAAGAGCACAATTGCCCTCTGATTGTTAAGCACCTTTATAAACAATACCCTTAAGATTCCATCCCAAATATTTTGCCTTTTCATATTAATTAAACCTAATGGCGGCTTTACTAAAAGTAAAACTGAGGGTAGCAAGGTAAATGCCAAAAAGTAAGCAACAAATACACTTACTCCAGCATAAATACCAAACTCTCGTATTGGAGAGATGTTCGCAAATATCAAGGCGAAAAAACCAATCGCTGTGGTTAATGATGTGAAAAAGGTAGCCCATCGAACTTCAATAAAAGCTGTTTTTAAAGCAACATTCTTAGGCGCGCCTTTTCGGAGTTCATCAAGGTATTTGGTTAAAAGATGAACCAGATCGGACATTCCCACAACAAAGATAATTGTAGGAAGCATAACCATTAATAAATCAAATGATTTGCCTGTAAAAAGCATAATCGCAAGTGTCCAAATAATGGAAATAATTATGATTATTAATGGAATAACAACACCCCACCAGCTCCTAAAGGATATATATAAAAACCCTATTAACAAAATAATTGAAGTAGTCATAAAAACACCTAACTCGGAGACCATAACATCTACAAAATAAACTTGAGCTAAAACTCGACCGCTAAAATGAAAATCTTTAAATCCATACTCCGCCTTCTTTGCGTAAACAAAATCAATTATATTTTTTGATTCCTTTTTATTAAGTTGACTTTCTATTTTTATAAATAAACATAATGTTTGAGCGTTTTCGGGTAAGAAACTTCCTACAAATTGTTCATTTGCAAATATAAAAGCACTGTCTGATTTTGTAATCTCAGGTTTTGACAGGTCCAAATAATCAATCAATTTTATTCCGGCAAATCCTGACTTTTTGAGGTATTTGCAATTATGAACTGGGGAAACTACAAATTCAACAATCTTTTGAGATTTAAACTCATCTCCAAAGGCCTTTACTTTTTTTAAAAAATTTAAATCAAAAAGTTTTTCTCCATTCCCCACTGCAATAAGTAAAAAATCACTGTCGTCCCCATACTCGTCTCGATACTTCTCAAAAACTTTCATGGAATTATCTTCCTTTGGGAAATATTTTTCATAATCGTAATCAAACTCTAAATTTTGAAGCTCAAAAACAAAGTATCCTGTTAGGATGGTTATAAAGACAATGATAAGTCTCGCCCATTTTTTCATGCGACAAAATTACAATTTAATTAAGGAATTAAATCAAAATGAATTGTTCTTTAACTTTTATTAATTTACTAGGTGTTGTAAATTTGACTTAATGAAGATTCAACTAGACTTTTCCTCCATTACCATTGAAAATGCTATTCTAAAAATAGAGGCCTCAACAATTGAAGAGGACTGGTTAGAAGAATGCTTGATTTTTTTGAAGTCCTACAAAAATCAAACTGAGTTTACTCTAAAAACAAGTGGAACTACAGGTGAAAAGAAAAAAATTAAAGTCCTTAAAGAACAGATGGTCTTTAGCGCATCAGCTACTCTTCAATATTTCAATCTAAAACCAAGTCATAAAGTGTTTTTATCCTTAAGTACAAATTACGTTGCGGGGAAAATGATGATTGTAAGAGCTATTATTGGCAAACTTAACTTAACACTAGCTCCACCATCAACTTCTCCATCAAAATATATTTCTGAGAAATATGATTTTGCTCCATTTGTACCTATGCAGATGTTAGATTTACTGGAATCTGGAAAGATTAAAAACTTTGATAAAATACTTATTGGAGGTGGAAATGTAGATAATAGATTATTAAATTCACTTGCTAATTTTGAAACTGCAATCTTTGAATCATTTGGAACAACTGAAACGTTAACTCATTTTGCCATTAAAAGATTACTCCCTAAGAAAGAAAACTACTTTAAAACACTTCCGGGATTTACTGTTAAAACAAATAGCAACAACGAATTAATATTAAATAAAAACCAGCTTATCAAAGAGTCTTTCTGCACCAAAGATTTGATTACTCTTAAATCTGAGTCGGAATTTCAATGGATTGGAAGAAGTGATCACTTAATTAATTCAGGCGGTGTTAAAATCATTCCGGAAGAAGTTGAAAAAAAGATTCAGCAACATATAAAAATACCATTTGTAATAGTTGGTTTGATAGATGAGAAGTTTGGTGAGATAGTTGTTCTAGTTTCCGAAGGAAAACCAATTAAAAGACTAAAGAATACGACATTAAATATTTCTAAATATGAACTTCCTAAAAAGTATTTCGTACTGAATGAATTCCCAAGAACTGAAAGCGGAAAAATAAAGAGAAAACAAATCTCTCAGCTTATAAAAACATGAAAAAAACATTAATCTTTATATTATTTATTAGCGGTTTATCCTTCCTTAATGATCGACTTCCCTATAAGAAAATGCAATATGGAGATTCATTAATTTTAACTTACGATGACAACAAAGGCGGATTAGACTGGGATAATTCGGGCAGACGAATTGCATTTGAATCTTCATTTGAAGAATCCAAAAACATTTACTTTATTGACTTTTATGATTTACCAGTTACTTTTTCTAACAACGGATTTCACTATGCAAAATATATAAATGAATTAACAGATAGAAATAGTATTTACAACCCACTAGCAGTTGCTAGAGATACTGCTTTCACTTCCCCTAAATGGAATTTAACAGGTAAACTTCTTTTATCGATTGGACAATATGGCTTGAAAAACGAAGTTTTTATATCGAAAAGAATCACTCGGAAAACATTAGGAACTAAAATTACAGATGTTGCAGCTGCTAACTGGAAAAATGATTCAATTCTTTTAGTTGTTAAAAAAAATCAACCTAAACAACTCTTAGAAATCTCTCGAAAAACATTAAAAAGTAAAGTGATTTTGAATACAAAACATAATATAATTGGAATTTCAAAACAAAAAAATGCAATTTACCTTTCGAGTATTGGCGGTGTTTGTGAACTTACCTATTCTAATCACAAAAGTATTTGGTTTGAATTACCCATTAAAGGGCAATCTACAGCTAAATTAGGAAAGTTGAATTTTATTGGATTAGATAAAAATAATAGTGCAGAGGTTCTTGATTTAAATAATGGAACAAAACACCCTTTTTCTGTTGGAGAAAATGATGGCTCACCAGTGATATCCAAGGACGAAAAATTTGTCGCTTTTTTTTCTGGCTATATTAATGGTATAGTAATCAAAAGAGTAAATAAAAAATTCTATTTAGAATAAACCTTTTCTGATTTTTCTAAGTACAAGATTCAACTATTTAAATGGGAATAATCACAAAAATAAAAAGCTCAATCTTGTTTAGGAAAGTATTTTACTTCTTTCCCATACAACTGATGCTTGTCCATTTAAAAAACAATCCTGTTTTAATATCGTTTTGGTTTCTTATTGTAGCCATATCTTCACGAATGATTTCGGAAAAATACGGAATACCATTTTTGTATCTTAGCCCAGAGTATTTAGGGCATGTAAGTTTTCTATCTTTTTTTATAGTTGGTTTTTCGTTTGGAGGTTTTATTATGGCTTTTAATGTTTCGAGTTACATCACAAATGGCCATAAATTCCCTTTCATAGCTACCTTATCAAAGCCCTTTTTAAAATACACACTGAATAATGTTTTTTGGTCAGGATCATTAATATTGATTTACTTAATAAGCTCCTTTAAATTCCTTGTTTATGAAGAAGGTTATTCTATTATTGACACCTTTATTTTTCAACTTGGCTTTTTAATTGGTATTGGATTAATGATCACTATTAATTTTGTTTACTTCACGAAAACAAACAAAGACCTTGAGAAAGTATCAAAAGGAAAATACACAACTAAACCAAAAAGCAATCCAATAAACGCAGGTTTTCACAAAAAAGTTAAATGGGAAAACTTTTTTAATTCCGAAAAAGAATGGAGAGTTGAAACCTATTTATCTCGCCCACTTACCGTTGGTATCGCAAGGTCTACAGAACATTATGACCGATCGATGCTTAGACAAGTTTTTGAACAAAACCACCTAAATGCAGCTTTATTTGAAATAATTGCTCTAATAACAATCATATCCTTAAGTTTTGGAAGTAACATTGATTACTTTATGATTCCTGCAGGAGCTAGTTTAACCTTAATGTTCACTATGTTCATAATGATTGCTAGCGCGGTACACTCTTGGTTTAGAGGATGGGCTCCTGCTATTTTAATTATACTCTTAGTTTTGTTTAACCATGTCAGTAAATATGAGTTATTCTCTCCTCACAATAAAGCTTACGGTTTAAATTATGAAACAAAACCAGCACAATTCAACACTGACGTGCTAAATCATAACATAAACCCCGTAAATTATAGAAATGATTATTTACACACAATCCGAATCTTAGAAAATTGGAAAGCAAAAAATACTACCTCAAAAAATAAAAAGCCTAAAATGGTTTTTATTAATACTACAGGGGGAGGAATGAGAAGCGCATTATGGTCGTTTTACTCTATGCAATATTGCGACAGTCTTTTAAATGGTAAGCTTCTAAACCAAACTCAATTAATTTCGGGATCCTCAGGAGGATTAGTTGGAATATCTTATTTAAGAGAATTGATGTTACGTGAAAAAAATAACAATATCACCAACTTTCATGATCGGAAATATAATGAAGATTTATCTAAAGATATTTTAAACCGTATCGCATTTTCATTGACAATAAATGATTTTATTTTCAAGTTTCAAAAATTCGAAAATAATGGATTTGAATACACTAAAGATAGAGGTTACGCTTTTGAAGAACAACTAAATGACAACACAAGAGGCTTTATGAATAAAAAGCTTTATGAATATTATAAACCTGAGTTTGAATCTAAAATTCCAATGCTAATTGTAAATCCAACAATAATAAACAATGGACAACGATTAATCATTTCTCCACAACCTACATCTTACCTCTCCTATATTGCACCTCAAGAAAATATTTCAAATGATTATTTATTAGAAAGTATTGAATTTAAACGATTTTTTAAAGAACAAGGAGCTAATGATTTAAAATTTCTTTCCGCATTAAGAATGAGTAGTACCTTCCCTTATGTAATGCCAATTGTATATCTACCAAGTAAACCTGCACTTAAAGTCATGGATGCAGGTTTAAGAGATAATTTTGGCGTGAAAAATTCAGTTAAATTCTTGTATACGTTTAGGAAATGGATTGCAGATAATACAAGCGGAGTCGTATTCATTCAAATAAGAGACTCTAGAAAGCAGCCAGAGGTAGAAGCGGAAAAGGAAAAAAGCTTCTTAGCAAGTCTTTCTGCACCAGTGGAAACAATTTACAAAAATTTATTCTTAACTCAAGATTATGATCACGATCAACTTATTCAATACACAAGTGAGTGGTTTGGCGGGAATGTAGATGTACTAAATATGGTCCTTGACAATACCAAAGAAAAACAGTTAAGTTTAAGTTGGCATCTTACAGAATCGGAGAAAAAAACTACATATAATTCAATTTTATCATCACAAAACCAAAAAGCTATACAAAGACTAAAACAACTCATTAATTAGCAACCTTTTCCCGCTTGAACAGTATAATTTAAGACTGCTTATGCTTCAAGTAAAAAGAATTATATTTAAAATACTTCTAATAATTTCCGTTAATAATTTAAACGGGCAGACAAAGGAAGAAGACTTACAAGTTTTTTGTCCTATAAGATTTATTGATAATTTCTGTTGGGGGTTTAGTAAAAGCCCTTTAACAAAATGCGCATTAAATATTAGCAGTGATTTCCTGTTTAAACTTAAAAAGCACTCTTTAAACAAAATATCATTTAAAGGATACGACACCTCTAGCTTACTAAAAAAAATTAAGCATCCCAAACCTAAGTTAACTGATCAACTTTCAATATTTAAAATTCAGAAAGGAAAGAAATTCGAACAAAAAAAATATTTGATCCATTCTTCACAACAAAATAGACTGGAAAAAGTATTGGCTTAAGTTTATCCGGATATTATACTAATGTGAAAAAACACAATAGAAATATTACAGAAGATAGTA